>JAUYTA010000021.1 GCA_030695265.1 Bacteroidota bacterium | reverse complement strand
TTACAAAAGGTAAAGAGTATCAATATCGGTGCTTTTGAAATTATTGCAAAATCAACCAGTTTGGAGCAATTAAAAACTGATCTTACAAGTTACCTCAAACAGGTATTAAGAGACAATCCAAATGCTCAAAAGCCTGAAAGTATGAGTGAAGATGATTTTGTGAAATCACAAGTTGATCAAATTGCGAACCCCTGGATGTTATTTTTCATAAAATACAATCCGGCCATTGCTTTGGAAAAAGTAAAATGCCCGGTTTTGGCAATCAATGGTGAAAAAGATCTTCAGGTTCCACCAAAAGAAAATTTGGAAGCTATCAAGAACGCATTGATAAAAGGTGGAAATAAAAAAGTAACCACAATTGAGATTCCTAATTTAAATCACTTGTTTCAGGAGTGTAAAACTGGCTCACCTGCAGAATACGCAGTGATTGAACAGACTTTTTCTCCAATAGCACTGACAGAGATTTTAAAGTGGATACAAATGCAAATCAATTAAACCCATTTGCAGAGAGCATTTTATGTTCGTAATGATTTTAGATTGAATTAGAGGAAAGGAGAAGTTATGGCAAAGAAAAAATCATTTGTATTGCGCATTGATCCTGATGTATATGATGCCCTTGAAAAATGGGCGGCACAGGAATTCCGCAGTGCAAACGGACAAATTGAATGGATTATCGCCAAGGCGCTTCGGGATGCCCGGCGAATGGTGGAGAAAAATATTCAGGAAGGTACAACTGATGAAAATGAGTGACCACGAATGACATTGTGAATTTTCGGAACACAACTTTAAACTTTTAACAACTTTAACTTTAAACTTTTACCGTCATGCAACAGACAAAGTATCATTGCCCAAAATGTGGAAACACTCAGGCAGAAGCAGATGTGATTCGTACAACAGGAAACGGCTTCTCAAGGTTTTTCAATATTCAGAACAGAAGATTTACAGCCATCACCTGTACCCGATGTAAATACAGCGAATTTTACAAAGGAACAGTCAGTAGTTTAGGGAACATTGCTGATTTTTTGGTTGGATGACCTGACCGCTTTAAATTTACTTTAAATAGGTTGAATATGCTTTCAATCTGATGTTAAAACCAATGGTTTTAGTTTATTTTTGCACCGGTTTTAGAAAGTTAATCCTAACAAAAAATAAGTACTATGACTATTAGCGCATTACAAGCAGAAAGGGCTAAATATCAGCCAAAACTTCCAAATTCATTAAAGTCTTCAGTAAAACTGGTTGAAGGTGAAAAAACCCAATCGGTAGCCGATCAGAATGATATTGAGAAGCTTTTTCCAAATACTTACGGAATGCCACTAATTGCTTTCGAGAAGACGAGCGAAAAAAAGCAATATGCCGCAGTGAACGTTGGCGTGATCCTTTCCGGTGGTCAGGCTCCGGGCGGTCACAATGTGATTTCAGGTATTTTCGACGGGATTAAAAATATCAATCCTGAAAGTAAATTGTACGGTTTTCTAGGCGGTCCAGGCGGGTTGGTCGATCACCAGTACATTGAGCTGACCGCAACAATTATCGATGAATTCCGCAATACCGGTGGTTTCGATATCATTGGCTCAGGACGTACCAAACTTGAAGAATCTGCACAGTTTGACAAAGGCGCTGAGATACTGAAACAATTGAATATTAAAGCTTTGATTGTTATTGGTGGCGACGATAGCAATACCAATGCTTGCGTACTGGCCGAATATTATGCAGCAAAAAATACTGGCATTCAAGTAATCGGCTGCCCGAAAACAATTGATGGCGACCTTAAAAACGACATGATCGAAACTTCATTTGGTTTTGATACCGCCACCAAAGTTTATGCTGAATTAATCGGAAATGTTGAACGTGACGCCACTTCAGCAAAAAAATACTGGCACTTTATTAAACTGATGGGGCGTTCTGCTTCTCATATCGGTTTGGAATGTGCTTTGCAAACACAGCCAAATATAACATTGATCTCGGAAGAAGTTGCTGAGAAGAAACAGACATTGGGCGAGATCGTTGATTATATGGTAAATATCATTGCTAAACGAGCGGCCAACGGCGAAAATTTCGGAGTTGCTTTAATTCCTGAAGGTTTGGTCGAATTCGTTCCTGAAATGAAAGCACTGATTTCAGAATTGAACGATCTGTTGGCGGAAGGTTCTGAAACTGAACAAAAATTTAAATCATTCAGCAGTAAAACTGAAGGCCGTGCATTTGTTGCCGGAATTTTATCACCAACATCGGCCAAAGTATATACTTCACTCCCCAATGGCATTGCCGACCAGTTAACACTCGATCGTGACCCACATGGAAACGTGCAGGTTTCGCTCATTGAAACTGAAAAACTGTTGGGAGAGATGGTGAAAAGCCAGTTGAAAGAGATGAAAAAAGCTGGCAAGTTCAGTGGCAAATTGGGTACACAATATCATTTCTTCGGATACGAAGGCCGTTGCGCTGCTCCATCTAATTTCGATGCTGATTATTGCTATTCACTGGGTTACAATGCTTCGTTCCTGATTGCTGAAGGAAAAACAGGTTACATGTCATCGGTTCGCAACCTGACTGCCCCTGCGGCCGAATGGATTGCAGGCGGTGTTCCAATTACAATGATGATGAACATGGAACAGCGTCATGGCCACCAAAAACCTGTGATCCAAAAAGCGCTGGTTGAACTGGATAGCGCACCTTACAAATATTTGGTTGCCAACCGTGAAAAATGGGCAATCGAAACTTCATTTGTTTATCCCGGCCCAATTCAGTATTGGGGACCACCTGAAGTTTGCGATCAGCCAACAAAAACGATTCTTCTCGAAAGGGCAAAATAATTTTGATCATTTTTTTTTTTTGAATAATAAAAAACCCCGGGATTTATTCCGGGGTTTTTGCTTTGTTAATGGATATCCGCAATATTACCCAATGTTATAAAAGTCATTCAATTATCATTTGGTAGTCATTAAGTTGTCAGGAAATGACCACAGAATGACAATAAATGACCACAACTGACTGACACTAAAAGCCAAATAGGTATTGTAAACGGTCAATCATATTATTTCTTCACCAGAAGATACTTCTCGATATTCTCGATAAACATCTTTTTAGTATCTTCTTTCGATCTGCCAATGCCTGACATCATGACCGGTTTTCCATTCGCCGGAATGTATAAAAATGCGGGAATACCTGTGATCCCAAAAACCTGTGCAAGTTCGCGTTCCTTTTCAGTATCTATTTTATAGATCTGAACTTTACCGGCATATTCAGCGCCAATTTCTTCGAGTATCGGAGCTGCAATTTTACACGGACCGCACCAATCAGCATAAAAATCAATGATTGCCGGCTTGTTGCCAAGGTATTTCCAATCGTTGGGCGATTTGGTGTAATCCCAAACTTTTGCTATGAATTGTGCTTTGTTGAGCAGTTCCGAATTTTTGGTTGCAGAAGCCTGTGTTCCGGTTTTGCTAATCGAGGCTTCATTTGCACTGTTGTGTTTTGCCTCGGTTTTTTGATTACCGCAGGCAGAAATAAGTATGGCAGCGGATGCCAGTGTTAAAAATAACCGTTTCATAATTAATTTATTTATAATTGTTTACAATTTAATTTACTGATTAGTCATTTTTTTTCAATCTCTATTTAGTACACATATTTAAAAATGTAAATATATAAATATGAACTATCAATTGCTATGCCAAAATTATTTCATTTCTTAAGAGTGACCGTTTATCGCACCTATTTGGCATTTTGCATCAGTCAGTTTTGGTCATTTATAGTCATTCATTGGTCATTTCCTGACAACTTAATGACTACCAAATGACAATTGAATGACTTTTATGACGCTGGGTAATATTACGGATATCCAATTTATTTTTTATTCTGGAACGCAAAAAAAAAGTTTGGGCAACGCAACCATTTTTCTGCTAACCGTATCTTTTAAGTAAACAATTAACAATCAGAAATTATTAATTATTTATAAAAAAAAAAGAAAATGAAAAAGTTAGTATTCTATTTAATGATGGGAGCCATGCTCAGCTTTTTACCAGGCTGCGACCTTAATGATGACGGATATTCCCTCAGCGATGCATGGGTTGGTTACGGATTGGTTCAGAAGGATGCTGATGTTCAACAAATTGTAATGGACGATAATGAAATTTTATTTCCGGTCAGCAATGATTATTGGTGGAGTAAGGTGAAAAATAACGAACGCGTATTGGTAAACTTTACGATTATTGGTAACAAGAAAAATGAGAACCATGACGAACATTACTATGTTAAGATCAATTCTTTAAGAAAAATCCTTTACAAAGGAATTCTTGACATTACTCCTGCAATTGAAGACAGCATCGGGAATGATCCGATTGATGTAAAGGACAGATGGATCAAGAATGGCATGTTAAACTTCGAACTGCGTTACCGGGGCGGAAACAAAATTCATTTCATTAATCTGGTAAAGCAGCCGGGAGCAATTACTACTGAACCTGTAATTCTGGAGTTAAGGCACAATAACAACGATGATCAGGGTAATATCCCAATGTCGGCGGTAGTAACATTTGATCTGAGTGCGCTGAAAATCGAGGGAAAAACCAGCACTAAGTTTAAGGTGATTGCCAAAAAACTGAATGGCGATGACTTTGAATACACCGGAGAATACAAGTATTAAGAAATCAATCAATCAATTCGGTTTTTGTAATGTAAAAGCATCTGTTTATAGAAAAGCAGATGCTTTTCATTTTTTTATTGGCTGACAATATTTACTTTCACCGCGGTTATTAAAATCACAACCAACAAAATCAGTTAACACTATGAAACGAACATGTTTAACGACAATCAAAAACGCCAAGGAACAAATACATGTGAGTTCCATCCGGCAGTCTGCTGCTCAATGAGTATATTTATAACCAAATGACATTAAGCTAATTAAAAATTTGTACGGATGAAATCCTTTTATTTAATTGCCATTGGAGCCATTTTGTTCTCCTGTTCAAACCCAAAAAAGTCCAAAGAAATGACAGATAATTATCAACCTGAAGTTCCGAAACTTACATCAGATATTATGGCTCCTGAAGTATTGTGGCGTTTTGGCCGGATTGGTGAACCTGTTGTTTCGCCTGATGGCACAACCGTTTTGTATTCGGTTACAAATTTCAACATCGAAGAAAATAAGTCGTACCGCGATTTATACACAGTTTCGGTTTCGGGCGGTGAACCTGTTAAAATTACTTCAACTCCTGAAAAGGAATCTTCCGCAGTTTGGCGTCCCGACGGAAAGAAAATCGGCTTTTTGTGGGCAAAATCAGGTGAAATGCAGCTTTGGGAAATGAATACCGACGGTTCTGAGCCTGTTCAGATTTCAGAAATAAAAGGTGGAATTACCGGGTTTAAATATTCTCCTGACGGATCAAAGATTTTATATACGGCAGAGTTGAAAATGGAACAGGACATTCATGATTTATTTCCTGATTTGCCATTGGCCAATGCACATTTGGAAACCGATCTGATGTACAAACATTGGGACGAATGGACGAAAACTGTTCCGCATCCGTTTGTGGCCGACTATAAAAATGGCAAGATTGAAAATGCTTTGGATATACTGGAGGGCGAACCTTATGAGAGTCCGATGAAACCTTTTGGTGGCGTTGAACAACTGGCATGGAGCCCTGATGGAAAAATAATTGCCTACACTTGCCGCAAAAAAACAGGAAAGGAATATGCACTTTCAACCAATTCGGATATTTATTTCTACAACATCGAAACCGGAAAAACGGAAAACAAAACAGAAGGAATGATGGGTTACGACCAAAGTCCTATTTTCTCGCCCGATGGTAAATGGCTTGCCTGGGAAAGTCAGGAAAGGGATGGTTATGAATCAGATAAAAGCCGTTTGTTTCTCCTGAATCTGGAGACTGGCGAAAAAGCTGACCAAACAGTTGATTTCGATCAGAATTCAAATGCGTTGACATGGAGTGCCGATAGCAAATCCATCTTTTTTGTGAGTTGCTGGCATGCCCTCACACAAATTTACAGGCTGGATGTTGCTGACAGAAAAATTACACCGGTTACCAGTGGGGTGCACGATTATGCCTTTGTAGCCGAAGCAAAAGAGAAGCTTATCGGCATAAAACATTCGATTAGTAAGCCTGATGAAATTTATACCATCGATCCGGAAACAGGCGCAGAAACTGAACTATCCTTCCTGAATAAATCAATTTTGGATCAGCTTACAATGGGGAAAGTGGAGGAACGCTGGATCAAAACTACCGACAACAAGCAAATGCTGACCTGGGTGATTTATCCGCCACATTTTGATCCGAACAAAAAATATCCGACAATTCTTTATTGCCAGGGCGGACCGCAGGGAACAGTGAGCCAGTTCTGGTCGTTTCGCTGGAATTTTCAGCAGATGGCTGCCAACGGTTATATTGTTGTTGCGCCAAACCGTCGCGGATTACCGGGTTTCGGGAAAGAATGGCTGGAACAAATTAGTGGCGATTATGGTGGCCAAAACATGAAAGATTACCTTTCTGCTATTGATGAATTGGCCAAGGAACCTTTTGTTGATGCGGATAAACTTGGTTGCGTTGGTGCAAGTTACGGTGGATTCTCTGTTTACTGGTTGGCCGGTCACCACGAAAAACGCTTCAAAGCTTTTATTTCGCATGATGGCATGTTCAACCTTGAGCAGCAGTATTTGGAAACAGAAGAAATGTGGTTTGTAAACTGGGATTTGGGCGGTGCTTACTGGGATAAATCCAATGCGATTGCGCAACGTTCGTATGCCAATTCACCGCATTTGTTTGTTGATAAATGGGATGCTCCGATTCTGGTAATTCATGGAGAGAAAGATTACCGCATTCTTGCATCACAGGGAATGTCAGCCTTCAACGCCGCTGTTTTACGCGGTGTACCTGCCCAAATGCTTATTTTTCCTGACGAAAACCACTGGGTATTGCAAGCTCAAAACGGTATTTTGTGGCAACGGGTATTTAAGCAATGGCTCGATAAATGGCTGAAATAATCAGTCGTTCAATAAATTGAAAGTGAGACAAGCCACCATGCCGGCAGTTTCGGTACGCAAACGGCTATCGCCAAGGCTTACAGGTTTAAATCCTGCCTGAATTGCAATTTCAATTTCTTCGGAAGAAAAATCGCCTTCGGGCCCAATTAAAATAAGGTAGTTCTGATTCAGGACTACCATTTTTTTTAGCAAGTCGCGGTGCTGTTCGTCACAATGGGCGATGAACTTTTGTCCGTCGAAAGGCTGAGAGATAAAATCACTGAATTTGGTGAGCGGATCAAGCTGTGGCAGATAAGCTTTCAGTGATTGTTTCATGGCCGAAACCATCACTTTTTCCAGCCGGTCAGTTTTTATTTCCTTGCGTTCCGAATGCTGACAAAGTAGCGGTGTTACCCGGCTGATGCCAATTTCAGTGGCTTTCTCCAGAAACCATTCTATCCGTTCAATGCTTTTTGTGGGTGCGATTGCAATGTGAACCTGATAATTTCGGATACCAAAATTATGCTCCGATTTGA
>JAUYTA010000016.1 GCA_030695265.1 Bacteroidota bacterium | reverse complement strand
TGTTCTATCGACTTTATTGACTTTTTACCTGCAGTGGTAAAAACATTCTTTTTTGGTGCAGTAATCGGCCTGGTTGGAACATACAAAGGATACAATGCCGGTCGTGGAACCGAAAGTGTTGGTATTGCAGCAAATTCGGCTGTAGTGCTTGCCTCGCTTCTGGTAATCATAGTTGATATGATTGCAGTGCAAATTACTGATATGATAATATCATGAACACAGTTCAAACAGAAAAAACTACGAACGCTTCGTCGGTAACGACAAAAAGGGAATCGGTTATTGAAATCAATAACCTGAAAAAATCATTTGGAGCCCAGGAGGTGCTGAAAGATGTTTCGTTAAAGCTTTATAACGGCGAAAACCTTGTGGTGCTGGGCAAGTCAGGTTCCGGTAAATCGGTGCTGATTAAATGTATCGTTCGCTTAATGATTCCTGATCATGGAACAATTAATGTGCTTGGAGAAAATTTAAGTACTTTAAATACTGATGCTTTGGGATTGTTAAGGCAGAAACTAGGATTCCTATTTCAAAGCGGCGCATTGTACGATTCGATGACTGTTAAAGAGAATCTTGAATTCCCTCTTCGAAGAATTAAAAAAGACCTCTCGGAAAAAGAAATTTCAGAAAAAGTAATTGAAGCTTTGGAAAATGTGGGTTTGGCCGATGCCTTAAATAAAATGCCATCGCAACTTTCAGGAGGAATGCGCAAAAGAATCAGTCTGGCGCGTACCATTGTGGTCGATCCAATGATTATGCTTTACGATGAGCCCACCACGGGACTCGATCCGGTAACTTCAGACGAAATCAGTGAACTTATCAATGAGGTTCAGAAAAAATACAAGACTTCATCCATTATCATCACGCACGATATTGAATGTGCGCGTGCTACGGCCGACCGCATAATCATGCTGAAAGACGGAGGAGTTTATACTGAAGGTAACATCGACGATTTTGAAAATTCGACTGACCCTTTAATCAAATCATTTTTCAAGTAACTATAAAATAACAGCATCATGGATAATCATTCACCACAATTCAAAGTTCGTTTAGGGTTGTTTGTTGTAGGCGGACTGGCACTTTTTGTATTGGCCATATTTATTATCGGGAAACAAAAAAACCTTTTTAATCCGGTATTTAAGCTTACTACTACTTTTTACAATGTGAGCGGCCTGCAGGTTGGTAACAACATCCGTTTTTCAGGAATTAATGTAGGAACGGTTGACAATATCAGCATCATCAACGATTCTACGGTTAGGGTTGACATGTTGGTTCGGCAGGAGATTAAGCAGTTTATAAAATCGGATTGTGTGGTGGCCATTGGTTCGGAAGGATTGATTGGCGACCGGCTTTTGATAATCACCCAGGGAAGTCCTGGTGCTCCTTTGGCCAGTAAGGGTCAGCAGTTAGTATCGGTTGAACCGGTTGAGACTGATGCCATTATCGCGAGTTTACAGGTAACTGCCGGACATGTTGAAGTTATTACCAAAGAACTGGCACTTGTAATGCTTAAAGTGAACAGCGGAAGCGGTACACTTGGGCGTTTGATACACGATTCGATTATTGCCCAAAACATTAATAACACCGTCGCCAACTTCCAAAGCTCATCCAAACAATTGGACAATATGATGGTGTCCACAAAAAAAGATATTTCGACCATTATGACCAGCTTTCAGGCAACGGCAGGCAATGCAGAAGGTTCGACACAGCAATTGGAAGATATAATGGTGAAATTAAATACAGGAACAGGTACGCTGAGCCGATTATTGAACGATACAATCACTTCTGGGAATATAGATGAAACCATCCTGAATCTTAAAAATAGCTCGAAAAGTCTGGATGAAAACATGGAGGCGCTTAAATATAATTTTCTCTTAAGAGGGTATTTCAAAAAGAAAGCCAGGGAGAAAGAAGCTGAACGACTTGAACAAGAAAAGCTTAAAAATCAATAAACTATTCAAAAATGGCAGATGCAAATGAGATTCAAAATTATTTTCACGTATCTTTTTGTTTCAGTATTAACAAGTGATCTTGCATTTGCCCAGCATACTTCTGCAAAAAAAGATTCCATCAAACTTTATGAAAATATTGAAACCTATTCCGAAAGGAGCAATTTCACGAAATGTATGTACCGGTTGTTTTTTAAGCCAATTGCACCAGCTCCGGATAAGAAAAAAGGTGGAAAAAAAATATATAAGAGACTGATTCAAAAACCATACAGCGCTTTTGAGGGAAAAATAATCAGGAAAATAAACATTGAAACACTCGATCCGTTTGGCAGTTCAATTGGCGACACCATTCATACATCGCTCAATTGGTTATCGAAAACCGGAAACAAGATGCATATCAAATCTCATGGAATCACTATTCGAAACCTGCTGCTGATCCATCAAAACCAACCGTTTGACTCGTTGCTTGTGAAAGAATCGGAACGATTGGTCAGAAGCAGGGAATACATCCGCGATGTTTCATTTTTTGTAAAATCTGTGTCAAAAGGCTCCGACTCCGTGGATGTTTTCATCCGTGCATTGGATATCTGGAGCATTATCCCCGGTTTTTCAACTTCAACTTCACGCACCACTATTGGGTTAACCGATCAGAACTTTTTAGGCTTTGGCCATCAATTTGAAAACGAAATTACCCGCAACTATACAAAGGGAAATTATGCGTTCCACACCAATTATTCGATTCCCAACATCAGGAACACTTATGTAAGTACAACCCTGGATTATGCAATTGATGGTGACCGCTATTTCAGCAAAAGCCTGAACATTGACCGACCGTTTTTTTCGCCATTCGCCAGATGGGCAGCCGGAGTAAATTTTATTCAGCAATTCAGCGACGATTCGATACCTACAATCGTAAATACAATTTACAGGCAAAACCGGTATAAATTTAATGCTCAGGATTATTGGGCAGGAAGTGCCATACAACTGTACAAAAGCAATTCAGAATACAGCCGGACAACCAATTTTATTGCTGCTGCGCGGTTTTTACGGGTTCGTTTTCTTGAAAAACCAAGTGAAATAATTGATCCTCAATATTTTCTTTCAGATGAGAATTTCTATTTGGGAAGCCTTGGCGTTTCTACACGAAGATATGTTCAGGATAAATACATTTTTAAATATGGCATCACCGAAGATGTTCCTGTCGGCAAGGTTTACAACCTGACAGGCGGTTATCAGGAAAAAAACAATGCCGGTCGGTTTTATTTGGGAGGACGTGTTTCCATGGGCAATTATTTTGATTGGGGATACCTGAGTTCCAATGTCGAATTTGGAACTTTTTTCCGGGGTTCACATGCCGATCAGGGAGTCATTAAACTGGATGTCAATTATTTTACAGGATTAATCGAAATTGGCAAGTGGAAATTCAGGCATTTTGTAAAACCGCATCTTACCGTTGGAATAAACCGCCTGGCGCTGGATAGTCTGACGCTCAATGATGAATATGGCCTGATTGGATTTCGCAGTCGTGAACTGACAGGTACCAGCCGTTTTTTATTTACGGTACAGACACAGTCGTATGCTCCGTGGGATTTTATCGGATTCAGGTTTGGCCCCTTTGTCAGCTATTCGATGGGAATGCTTGGCGACGACCTGTTGGGTTTCAAAAACAGCAAGGTTTATTCGCAGTTTGGCGTGGGAGTTCTAATCAAGAATGAGCACCTGGTGATGAATTCCTTTCAAATATCCATTTCATTTTATCCGAATATTCCCGGTATCGGGCAAAATATATTTAAAATGAATTCATTCTCGACGGATGATTTTGGGTTTCGTGATTTTGAGATTGGAAAACCTGGAGTAGTTGTATTTCGATAATGAAAATTTCAGTAAAACAAAGAAGGCCGTCTCAAAACAAGTTTGAGACGGCCTTCTGCAAATAAATGTCTTATATAAATTAAACTAAGCTAGTTTAACATTAACTGCATTTAATCCTTTTTTGCCATCCTGAAGATCAAAAGTCACTTCGTCGTTTTCTCTTACTTCGTCGTTTAACCCAGATACATGTACAAAATATTCTTTGTCTGATGCACTGTCTTTAATAAATCCAAATCCTTTTGAATCGTTGAAAAATTTTACTGTTCCTTTGCTCATGATAATTGTAATAAAATAATAATATAAAATAAATGTCCCGCAAGATACGGTTTTATATTTGATAATGGATTTAATTTCAATAAATTAATAAAAATACTTTCTTTTTAAATAATCGAAAAATTGCTCAATTAGTGTTTCTTATTTATTCATGTACCTTTACCGGATGAGAAAAATAATAATTTACGTATTATTCCTTCTAATACCGATTGTAAATAATGCCGGTGTAAACGAATCAGTTACAAAAAAAACAATCAGTAATGATATTTATTCTCTTGTGAATTTAGCCGATACAGGCTTGTCAAGAGTTGTATTTGACCTGGCAGTTAAAGGTTTGTCAAAACTTTATATTGGTGGTAAATTGCAGAACCCGAACATTGTAACTATCGCCGACTATTCGCAATCGAGTAATAAAAAGCGCCTGTATGTTATCGATCTGAAAAACAGAAAACTATTGTACAATACATACGTAGCTCATGGCAGGAACACTGGTGATGAATTTGCCAAATCCTTCTCGAATGTCGAGGGTTCCTTTAAAAGCAGCCTTGGTTTTTATGTCACCGAAAAGCCCATAATTGGTCCTCATACCGGATATGCGCTTTTGATCAATGGTGTTGAAAAGGGTTTTAATGATCATGCGGTAAAACGTGAGATTATTATACATGCTGCCGAATATGCAAGCGAAAATTTCATTAAAAAACACGGTCGTTTGGGCCGAAGCTACGGTTGTCCTTCGCTTCCTCCCGACATGAATAAACCGATTATTGAAACCATAAAGGGTGGAACATGTTTGTTTCTATACAATCCGAACAAAGAATATATCGAAAAATCAGCTCTACTTAATTAGCCCATAAACATCGTCCAGAAACACGACTTTTCCTTCAACAATTTTTACGGGCATATAAATAATAAAGACCGGTACTTTCTTTTCCAACTTTACTATTTTCGATACGGTATCTTTCTTTCCGGTTTTTAATAAAGTCGTGTCGATTCTGCCATCGGTAAGTAAATCAGCCAATTCAACGGGTTTTTCCAGACGGATACAGCCGTGGCTCAGAAAACGTGATTTTTTTGCAAAAGCCCCTCGCATGTTGGTGTCGTGCAAATAAATGCTGAACGGATTTTCCAGGTTAAACTTTAAAATTCCCAGTGAATTGTTGGGTCCGGTTGATTCGCGAAAGAAATAAGGGAAGGTTTTTTCAGTATATTTGGCCCAGTTTAAATCATAATCGTCAACAACATTGCCTTTTGCATCCACTACCTCAAAATTATTCCGTTCGAGGTAAGTTTCATCTTTTTGTACTTTTGGCAACAGTTCTTTTGATGCGATTGAAAAAGGTACGTTCCAGAATGGAAACGTTACAATATTTGTGATATATGATGCAATTGTGGGAGTAGGGTTTTTCTTCTTTCCTGCTACTGACCGCATTTGCAGTGCAGGTTTATCATTTTTGAAATACTCAACTTCAGTTGCCGGAATATTAGCCACAACGTATTCCGATTCACCATTTACGGAAAGGTACTTCCGGTAATTCATCGCCAGAAGTATCGTTTTGTACTTCAAAGTATCATTCGGAGTGATTGAATCATTCAGAAATTGTTTATAAACAATATAGTCAGGATCCTTGCATTCCAGCCGGGCAATCATTGCTGAAACCGATTCTCCGGGACCTGAATTCAGCAACTGAGCAACGTAAACCGAATCTCTTGGAGCGCTAACTCCATCATAATCAAACTTAACAATGCCTTCCTGAAGTG
>JAUYTA010000006.1 GCA_030695265.1 Bacteroidota bacterium | reverse complement strand
CCGCCTTCGCTGGCAACCAGCCATCCCGGAATATCTTCGGTCTGAATTTCAACATCTTCCAGACTTAACACAATCGGTTCTCCATTGATACTCAAATCACGACTTCCCGATTTTTCCAGAAGGCTGATGTCTTCCTGACTGAAACCTGCAATTTCTCCTGAAATCTGTTTCATCAGTTTGCCGTATTTCGGTCCAAGCGTTTTAAAGTTCGCTTTTATCTTTTTGCTGATAATTCCGGCTGCATCGGTCAGATATTCAACCTCTTTAACGTTTACTTCAGAAAGAATAATGTTTTTAACTGCATCAAATTTTTCCTGAAAATCTTTGGAAAGCACCGGAACCATGATTTTTGCCAGAGGTTGACGAACCTTTAGTTTTTCTTTCCGGCGAAGGCTCAGAATCATGGAAGAGGCTTTTTGTGCAATGGCCATTCTTTCTTCCAGATCGCGGTCGATCATTGTTTCATCGGCAACCGGAAAGTCAGCGAGGTGAACGCTTTGATCCGTTTCCTTTCCTGAAATTTTGTTCAGGTCGGAGTATAGCAAATCAGCATAAAATGGCACCATTGGCGCCGAAAGTTTTGCAACAGTGTTCAAACAAGTATAAAGTGTCTGGTAAGCCGATATTTTATCTTTGTCATACGATCCACCCCAATAACGGCGGCGGCTCAAACGAACAAACCAGTTGCTCAGGTTTTCAGAAACAAATTCTGAAATGGCACGTCCGGCACGTGTTGGCTCGTAAGTTTCATAGCATTCTGCCACTTCTTTTATCAGCGAATTCAGCAACGAAATTACCCATCGATCCAGTTCAGACCTTTCGGCCACCGGAATTTCTTCTTCGGAATAAGTGAATCCGTCGATGTTGGCATACATCGCGAAAAAGTTGTAGGTATTGTAAAGCGTGCCGAAGAATTTACGTTTCACTTCGTCAACACCATTGATATCAAATTTCAGGTTGTCCCATGGCTGCGAGTTGGTCAGCATGTACCAGCGCAGCGGATCGGAACCGTGTTCTTCGATTGCTGCAAACGGATCAACCGCATTGCCCAAACGTTTCGACATTTTGTTGCCGCTTTTGTCGAGCACCAGTCCGTTTGAGATAATATTTTTGAATGCCACCGATTCGTCGATCATGGTTGCAATCGCATGAAGCGTGAAGAACCAACCGCGTGTTTGGTCAACTCCTTCAGCAATAAAATCGGCAGGAAAAAGCCCCTCCCAAACCCTCCCCTCAAGGGAGGGCTCACGCGTTTCCTTGATTTCGTCAAGTATCTTTTCAATAACACTGTCGCGATCTGACAAAACTTCTTCATTGGAGAAACGAAGAACTCTGTACCCCAGATTTTTCAGTATTTCAGTTCGCTGTTCATCAGAAGTCTGATTTTCAGGTGTATTGTGTATGATGCCATCTACCTCTATGATTAAATTCTTTGAAAGACACACAAAATCAACAATAAACACATCGATAACATGTTGTCTTCGGAATTTTAAGCCTTCAAGTTTTTTTGCACGAAGAGTTTCCCAGAGAACAGATTCTGCCTGTGTCGAGAATTTTCGATTCTCTTTGGCATTTTTTCTTAGTAATTCATAATTAATTGGATCTGCCATGTTCCAGGGAGCTTTTTCTCCCCCTCCTGTGGAGGGGGTTGGGGGGAGGCTGAATGGGTAATGGTGTTGTGCATACGGCATGGCTCCTGAATCAAACCAAACGTCAATCAGGTCGGGTTCGCGGAACATCTTCTTGCCAGTTGCCGAAACCAGGAAGATATCGTCAACATACGGACGATGCAAGTCAATCTTCTCATAATTTTCTTTCGTATTGTTGCCAACTTCAAATCCTTTGAAAATGTTTTTCTCCATTACACCGGCAGCAACGGCAGCTTCAATCTCTCTTATCAGGTCTTCAACCGAACCAATACATTTGATTTCAGAACCATCTTCAGTACGCCAGATCGGAAGCGGAGTTCCCCAGAAACGTGAGCGGCTGAGGTTCCAGTCAACCAGGTTTTCGAGCCAGTTGCCGAAACGGCCGGTTCCTGTGGCTTCAGGTTTCCAGTTGATGGTCTTGTTCAGTGCCAGCATTTGG
>JAUYTA010000100.1 GCA_030695265.1 Bacteroidota bacterium | reverse complement strand
AAAATATACCTGACAGCATCAGGCGGGCCATTCCGGGGTTTTACTCCTGAACAGCTTGCCACCGTTACCAAAGCCGATGCGTTGAAACATCCGAATTGGGACATGGGAGCTAAAATTACCATCGACTCGGCATCAATGATGAACAAAGGTTTTGAAGTGATTGAAGCAAAATGGCTCTTTGGATTAAAACCGGAACAAATTGATGTGATCGTTCATCCGCAAAGCATTATTCATTCCATCGTTCAGTTTCGCGATGGATCAATGAAAGCTCAGATGGGACTTCCGGATATGAAATTACCCATTCAATATGCCCTCAGTTTTCCCGAAAGGCTGGACTCAGGATTCAAGCGGTTCAGTTTTTTAGATTACCCGAAACTGACATTTGAACAGCCAAATACGAAAAATTTTCGTAATCTTGCACTCGCTTTTGAAGCTTTAAATCAGGCAGGAAACATGCCTTGTATATTGAATGCAGCAAACGAAGTGGTGGTACAGGCTTTTCTTACAGACAGGATCAGTTTTCTGGAAATGCCTGAAATTATTGAAAAAGCCATGGGAAAGGCAATATTTATTAAAAATCCGAGCCTGGAAGATTACATTCAGACAGACAAGGAGACGCGTATATTAACATCTGCCATGGTTAAAAATCGGGCAATACAAAAGATTTAAAAACAGAAAAATTATTCGATGGAAGTAGTATTAATTAAAGGGGCACAGCTCATTCTAAGTTTATCTTTATTGGTTATTATACACGAATTCGGGCATTTTTTGTTCGCTCGAATTTTCAAAACCCGTGTCGAAAAATTTTACTTGTTTTTTGATCCATGGTTTTCGCTTTTCAAAGTTAAAAAGGGCGATACCGAATATGGAATTGGCTGGCTGCCGCTTGGCGGATATGTGAAAATTTCAGGAATGATTGATGAATCGATGGATAAAGAGGCAATGAAACTGCCTCCGCAACCACATGAATTCCGTTCCAAAAAATCGTGGCAGCGTTTGCTGATAATGGTTGGCGGAGTTTTGATGAATTTCATCCTGGCATTCATTATTTACATCGGTATCCTTTATGCATGGGGCGAACAATACCTTCCGACAGAAAATGTAAAACATGGAATCATGGTGTATGAGGCCGGTCAACAAATCGGTTTGAAAAATGGCGATAGGATACTTTCGGTTGATCAGGTTTACATTGAGAATTTCAGAAAAATCATACCAACAATTTTGCTTGAAGATGCCAAATCTATCCAGGTTTTACGTGACGGGCAACAAATTGATGTTGAAATTTCGGATGAGGATGTGGCATTGCTGATTAAAAGCAGGGCAGTTTTCGATCCTCGTATGCCCTTTGGATTCAAAGCCGACAGAATTGCCAAAGACTCCCCGGCCAGCCTGGCAGGTTTGGAAAAAGGCGATGTATTTGTTGGGGTCGACAGTTTGCAGTTCGACTTTTATGACCAATTTACAGATTATCTCAAATCACATAAAGGGCAGGAAGTTAACGTGGAGGTTGTGCGCAATAAGGTGCCAAAAACCATTCCTGTAACAGTGTCTGAAGAAGGCACTCTCGGATTTTATCCTGAATTTCTTGAAAGCGCCATCAGATTTCTTGAATTTAAAACCGTTAGCTACGGCCTTGTGGAATCCATTCCAGCCGGGTTCAACAAGGGAATTAGCACGATTAATGACTACCTGAAGCAGTTCAAGCTCATCTTCTCGCCTAAAACAAAAGCGTATGAGAGTCTGGGCGGCTTTATTGCCATCGGAAATATTTTCCCGGGTGTGTGGGACTGGCATTCGTTTTGGAACATGACCGCGTTTCTTTCTATCATTCTGGGAGTTATGAACTTGTTACCTATTCCTGCACTCGATGGCGGACATGTAATGTTTTTGCTTTTTGAGATGATCACAGGCCGTAAACCGGGCGACAAATTTCTGGAGTATGCCCAGATTGTTGGAATGGTGTTGCTGCTTTCACTCGTTATTTTTGCCAATGGCAACGATATATTTAAACTTTTCAAATAAAGAACTGAAGTTGTTATTTTTATTACTTTTGCAAAAACCATTTAAACTTTAATAGTATGAACTTATTAATTATTGCCGGTATTATTGGACCTCAGGAACTGATTATTGTATTGGTTGTAGTTGTCCTGATGTTTGGCGGAACCAAAATTCCTGAATTGATGAAAGGCCTTGGCAAAGGAATAAAGGAATTTAAAAATGCCTCAAAATCGGAGGAGGACGAAGCAAAAAAGGATGCTGAAAAAATTGAAAAATAATAAGTAAGAAAATCCCGCACAACGGGGTTTTTTTTTGCCTTTTAGCTTCATTGCAAATCAGGCTTTTGTATGTCTCTGATATTCTTTATTCTGGTAAGGTTTTTGAGGCAGCAGCCACACACAAAACATTATAGCCATGAAACGAATTATGCCGAAATTTTCCGCTTTGTTTTTTTTAACCTTCGTTTTATTTTCCTGCAACCTTGAAAAAGGCGCGAAAATGGAAACCATTACCGGTAAATCCAACGAAGTTGTAATTGTAATTGGCAAGGAAGTGTGGACTGGCAAGGTTGGATCGGCGATACGGCAGTCACTCGCTCAGCCGCAGGCATCACTTCCGCAGGAAGAGCCAATTTTTTCGCTGATAAATGTACCTCCTGAAGCATTTATAAATATTTTTAAGACAAGCCGCAATCTCATTACGGTTAAAATATCGCCAACGAACACCAATCCAAAAGTTGAATTTACCAATGATGTTTATGCCTACCCACAGGCGGTGGTAAATATTCAGGCCACTTCGTCCGAAAACTTCGAGGAGATGTTCAATGCGAACAGTGAAAAAATAATTGGATTTTTCCTGAAAGCCGAAAAGGACCGTTTAAAGAAAACTTATAAGGATGCGCATGAGAAATCGGTTTACAATACCTTGCTAAAGGATTTTAATCTGAAACTATACGTGCCCACAGGATTTAAAATTGTAAAGAAAGATTCGAATTTTGTCTGGATCAGATACGATACGCCACTGATTACCCAAAACATTGTTCTGTATTCTTATCCGTATGATTCTGACAGTACTTTTACTCCTAAATATCAGTTGGGCAAACGTAATCTGATGATGAAAGCCAATGTTGCGGGACCACTTCCGGGAAGTTACATGACCACCGAAATGGAAGTCCCAATGGATTTTAATATCCTGAATTATAATGGAAATTATGCCTCTGAAATGCGTGGTTTGTGGAGGGTTGAAAAGGATTTCATGGGCGGTCCTTTTGTTAGTCTGGCGGTTTTGGATGCCAGCCGGCGTCGAATCGTTACAGTTGAAGGAAATGTTTATGCCCCGAAAAATTCCAAACGAAATTATTTACGACAAGTTGAGGCGATGATTTATTCGCTTGAATTTCCGGCACAGGCAATTAGTGACAAAATAACCAAACAACTCGAAAGCGGAAATTAGAAGAAATCCTCCGAAGTATCAAGACTTTGTTCTATGCTTTCCGGATCATTGCAGTTGAGGTTTACATTGAAATTGGCAGGCCGTATAAATACACTTTCATCACTGTACGGTAAGCTCTTATCGGCGTAAACCTTTTTCATGTAATATCCCCAGATTGGAAGTGCCATACTTGCTCCCTGGCCCGATTGCAGATCTTCGAAATGAATACTTCTCAACTCAGCGCCTGTCCACGAACCATTAACCAATTGCGGTGTGATTCCGATAAACCAGCCATCCGACTGGTTTTGTGTTGTTCCGGTTTTAGCGGCAATCTGGCCTTTGAAGCCGCCATACTCAGGCTTCCAGCGCAATCTCCCTCCCGATCCGGCATCTACTACGCCGCGCATCAGTTCAATCATCAGGTAAGCTGTTTGCTCATCAATCGCATCATGTCTTTCGGGTCTGAATGTCGAAATCACATTTCCATGACGGTCTTCGATACGGGTTACAAAAATTGGTTGAGTATAAACGCCTTTGCTGGCAAATGAACTGTATGCACCAACCATCTCGTAAAGTGTAATGTCGGCAGTGCCCAGAAACATTGCCGGAACCGGATCGATCGGACTGTAAACGCCCATTTTCTTCATCACATCGGCCACCGCCTGCGGATTGAACTGTTTCATTACCCAGGCAGAAACCTGGTTTACCGAATGTGCCAGTCCCCATTTCAGGGTAACCATTTTATCATCGAATTTTGTTTTTCCTGAATTTCTTGCCTCCCAAATACGTCCGTCAGGCAAAATAAATTGTTGTTTGACATTTGGTACTTTGCTGCACGGCGAAAGCCCGTTCTGCATGGCCAGTGTATATAAAAAAGGTTTTACCGTCGAACCAACCTGTCTCTTTCCGCCCTTTACCATATCGTACATAAAATGGCGGTAATCTGGTCCGCCAACATAGGCTTTTACATGTCCGGTGCTTATTTCCATCGACATAAAAGAAGAGCGGAAATAGCTGTAATAATATTTTATCGAGTCAAGTGGAGTCATAGTAGTATCGCGGTCGCCTTTGTATGAAAACACAGACATTTCAACCGGTGTATCAAATATTGTTTTGATTTCGTTCCACGATTTACCAGCTTGTTGTGCAATGTGATATCGTTCAGTCTGTTTAATCGATTGTTCCAATATTTTTTCAATAGATTCATCGGTCATTGTATTTGAGAACGGCTTGTTTTTTAATTTTTTCAAATGCTTGTTAAAGGCAGGCTGTAAATTGTTTTTCAGATGGGTGGTCACCGCTTCCTCTGCATACTTTTGCATACGTGAGTCGATGGTTGTAACTATGCGGAGTCCGTCGCGGTATAAATTGTACGAAGATCCATCCAGTTTTTTATTTTTATTGCACCAGCCATACAATGGATTCATTTGCCAATCAACCGAGTCTTCCCTGAATTTTTGCATTTGCCATGCCCTGTAATCCGATCTGACAGGTTTTTTTGCATTCATGGCAATGCGCAGGTATTCCCTGAAATAGGGCGCCAGTCCGGTTTTGAAATCCACTTTGTGGTAGTCGAGGCCAAGAGGCAGCGCTTTTGCCGAATCGCGAACTGATTTCGATATATACCCGTATTTCTGCATTTGTGACAATACCACGTTCCGGCGCTGAAGTGTAAGTTCAGCACGCCTTACAGGATTGTACAGGGAGGAGTTTTTTGCCATCCCGACCAGCATTGCGGCTTGTTCGAGCCGAAGCGAATCGGGGCTTGTATTAAAATAGATGGCCGCTGCCGATTTAATTCCTACAGCAAGGTTCAGAAAATCATATTTATTAAGGTACATCGTGAGGATTTCCTCTTTGGTGTAACTTTTTTCCAGTTTTACAGCAATTACCCATTCTTTAAATTTCCGTATAATAAGCTCAAACTTATTGTCGAGGACATCTCGTGGGAAAAGCATTTTGGCCAGTTGCTGGCTGATTGTACTACCTCCTCCTGATTTGCTGTCGGCAGTAAGTATGCCTTTAAATACCCTGAAAAGCCCTCTGATATCAATTCCTGAGTGTTCAAAAAACCTGACATCTTCGGTCGCGATAAGTGCATTCAGCAGTTGAGGACTAAATTCTTCATAGTTGACGAAAGTTCTGTTTTCCATGAAATATTTTCCCAGAATGACACTATCGGCAGAAACTACCTCGGAGGCCAGCAAACTTTCAGGATTTTCCAAATCTTCAAAAGT
>JAUYTA010001065.1 GCA_030695265.1 Bacteroidota bacterium | reverse complement strand
TTTCAATCGTTCGCCAATCATCGAATAAAAATTGGTATCGTCCGGAGTCAAACGCTCGCCATACGGCGGATTGAACAACAGGAAAGGTTTTTCGGAAGCGGGTTCCAATACCCTGAAATCGGATATTTTAAAGTCAATAAGCTGCAAAACTCCGGCGGCTTCTGCATTTTTGTAAGCAATATCTATGTTCCTGCGGGAAATATCTGAGGCTGAAATTTTCACTGGCTGAATTCCATTTGGCTGAACTTCTTCCTCCATTTGGGCAAACATTTCAGGATTAAAATTGCGCCAGTTGCGGAAACAAAAGTCTTTCCGTATGCTTCCGGGATAAATGCCATTGGCCAACATTGCCGCTTCGATAGCGATTGTACCCGAGCCACACATCGGATCAATCAGGTCGCTTTTGCGGTCCCATTCCGAAAGTCGGATTAAGCCGGCGGCAAGTACTTCGCTCATTGGAGCTTCGTTCTGATCGAGCCTATAGCCGCGTTTGTGCAACGATTCGCCACTACTGTCGAGCGAAATGGTGCAGTACTCGTTGCTGATGTGAAGATTGATCAGAATATCCGGTTTTTTTGAATTCACGGATGGACGTTCTCCAAATTTATACCGAAAACGATCGACAATCGCATCTTTCAATTTAAGGGAAGCATACATTGAATTGTTGAAAAGATCGGTAAAAACAGTACTTTGAATGGCAAAAGTCTGGTCGCAGCCGAACAAATCTTCCCATTTGAAGTTCTTTCCCCGCTGGTATAAATCGTCAGCCGAATGAATCTTGTAGGAATCTATGGGCAGCAAAATCCGTAGAGCGCTGCGCAGGCAATAATTTGCTTTGTACAGTAACTTTAAATCTCCGCTGAAATACACCGAACGACGGCCTATCTGCACTTCATCAGCTCCAATTTCAATCAACTCCTGTGCAAGTACTTCTTCCAATCCAGCCAGGGTAGTGGCAGTGTATTTTTGTTTTTTCAAGACAATATGATTTTTTTATATGAAGGACTTAAGTTTAATAATAACCAATATTCAATGTCCAATATTCAATATTGAATAAAAAAAAATAAGAATCAAATCCCATCACTGATGATCAATGCATACAACCTGGAACTTGAAACATGGAACCTGAAACTTCTAAATCCCCGCGCCATCGTTAAAATCGGCCTCTTTGGCCTTGAACTGAACAAGTTTTGAATTTGGCGGCAAACTATTGGTAACCCAAACGTTTCCTCCAATTACTGAATTTGCGCCAATCCGAATGCGGCCTAAAATGGTAGCCTGAGCGTAAATGATCACATTGTCTTCCACGATCGGATGGCGCGGAATACCTTTAATCGGGTTGCCACTTTCATCCAGAGGAAAACTTTTTGCCCCGAGGGTAACTCCCTGATAAAGTTTTACATTCTTTCCGATAATTGTCGTCGAACCGATCACAACACCGGTACCATGATCGATGGTAAACGATTCGCCGATTTGTGCTCCGGGATGAATGTCGATACCGGTTTCGGAATGTCCCATTTCAGAAATAATCCGTGGAATGAGCGGAACACCCAGATTTAATAACTGATGACCAACCCGGTGATTGCTGATTGCCCTGATGGCAGGGTAACAGTATATTACTTCGCTTCGGTTGTTGGCAGCAGGATCGCCAAGATAAGCCGCTTCAACATCAGTTATCAGCAGCCTTCGGATTTCAGGAAGAGATGCAATAAAGTCGGAAGCAAGCCCCTGGGCAAATTTAGAACGTTCCTGCATGTCAACCTCTTCGGGATTCGCGCAGGTAAAACACAATCCGGCAAGTATCTGTTCCGACAACAATTCGAACAATTCGTCGATGTTTACACCTACGTAATGTTTGATTGTATTTGCCCGCAGACTGGTATTCCCGAAGTATCCGGGAAACAGAATTTCACGGATCAACCCAACGATTTTGCCAAGTTGTTCAATCGATGGTAAAGGTTCGCCCATACGGTGTTCATGGCAAACCAGGCTGTATGATTTCGGATCGGCCAGCTGCTCAACGGCACGGCTCATTTTATGTTCGAAATTCTTTTCTGAGTACATTGGTACAAATTTTAATTAATGACAAAAATCACACTTTTGAAGGTGATATCAAACTAAAAGACTGAAAGTTTCACAACGACAAACAATTATTATTGATCGCATCAATTGCTGATTGCAGGCGGGCTTCCCCACTCCCGCCGATTTCAACGTATTTAAAACCATAAAGGTTCAGTTCGTTCCGGTATTGGTCGAACAATTTCAGTCGGTTTTCACCTCCATTTTCGCGAACAGCATCAGCCTCCCATGGCAAATCGGGCCGGCACAACAAGTACAAATCTATCGGACATTCGCGAATCTTATCTTCCAACCACTCCGGCGTCCGACCGAAAACCCAGTTGAACCAGACTTTGGTGATAATAAGCCAGGTATCGAAAAAACACATTTGTTCTGAACCTGATTTTGTTGACTGGTACTGATCAAGCTGGTTATTTGCAATTGCTTCAACATCGCCGAAGGTATAGTGATGGGGAAGTTTTTCCACATATTCACGGGCAAATTCGGGAATGTAGCGGCCATTGTATAATTCGGCCAGTTGCATTGCCAATGTTGTTTTACCCGTCGATTCGGGGCCGGTAATGGCTATTCGTATTTGTTTACTGAGTGAGTTCATGTTTTATAACAATCTCTTTCTTCCATTCAATGTAACCGATAACTGCCATGATGGTGTAAACGGCAAACAGGATGACGGTAGGATAAAGCTCCTTGTACCAAAACAGCCCGATGGAGAATGCATCCACAAAAATCCATACCAACCAATGTTCCAGAATTTTTCGGGCAAGCATCCAGGTTGCAACAATGCTGAGCGAAGTTGCCAGCGAATCGGCAACCGGAACATTCGAATCGGTGTAATTATCCAGAATAAACCACATCAGGAAAAATAGAATGAAACTGATTGCTGCAAGTAAAACGCCCAGACGAATGTTCAGGCGGCTAACCTTTAAAGGTTCCGATTTTGAGGTAGAATTCCCCCATATCCATTCGTACCAGCCATAAATACTGATAACGACATAGTACATTTGCAATCCCATGTCGGCATAAAGTTTCGTTGAAAAAAATACCGATACATAAAGTGCGGAAGTGAGCAAACCAACCGGCCATGTCAAAATGTTCTGGCGTATTGAGAAAAATATATAGGCAATACCTAAAATGGCTCCCAGTACTTCAATGTAATTTCCTGAAAGCCATTTGATTGTTAGTTCCATAAAGCGTTGAAAACAGTTTAAAGTTTCAGGTTAAAAGTTTAAAGTAGTCATTCGGTGGTCATTAAATGGTCATTAAATTGTCACTTAAATTATTAGTTGCAAACTTTACAATGAATAAAGCGAAGAAAATGACCACCAATGACCTTTTCACTGACAATTATGATTTTTGCCAACTACTTCCCGCTCAGAATTTTCTCGTAAGCCCCTCTTTGGGCGAGGACTTCAACCGCTTTTTTGATTGTTTCGTCTTCGGCATTCATGATTTGAAAATAATGACTCGTCGAGAAAAGGTTTTGGGCTATCAGACCTTTCATTTGGCGTTTCATCAGCGGACGGGCAAATTCAACACTCTTTTCCTCTTTTTTAACCCCTTCCTTTTCTCCGGCATCCATAATTTTGTTGACCATTTCGTCGGTTACTTCAAACTTATCGACGTATGTTTTGAAATCGGAATACTTTTGTTTGAAGTCATTGCGTCTTTCGTCCATGATATCGAGAACCCCGGTATAGACCACATTCTTGCGAAGCAAATTGTTGTAATAAGCGTAATATTTCGAAGTATCGAGCGGGATAAACAAATCGGGCATCACACCACCACCTCCGTAAACATTGCGTTTGCTGACCTTGGTCGAAAACATCAGCGCTTCGTTCTGCACAATGCTGTCTTTCGTGAACAACTCACCATGCTCGATTCGTCTCAGGTAATCTTTCTGGTATTCTTCAGCGCCTTCTTCATATGGTTTCTGAATGTTCCGGCCACTCGGAGTATAATAATGAGCGGTAGTTAAACGAATCATTGAACCGTCGGTGAGCGGGAAAGGCTGTTGTACCAAACCTTTGCCAAACGAACGCCGTCCGATCAGCACGCCGCGGTCCCAATCCTGAACAGCTCCGGCTACAATTTCGCTTGCCGAAGCAGAACCTTCATCAATCAGCACAATCAGCTTGCCCTGCTCCAGTTCGCCAAGTGCAGTTGCCGTGTATTCTTTCTTTTGGGTATTTTTTCCCTGGGTGTAAACAATCAGTTTGTAGGCAGTAAGAAACTGATCGGCCAATTCGGTAGCTGCTGTGAGGTATCCGCCACCATTGCCGCGCAAATCGAGCACTAAATTGTTCAACTTTGCACCGGCTTTTAAGGCTTGAATTGCCTCCATAAATTCGCTGGTAGTAGTTGCCGAAAATTTGTTCAGCTTGATGTAACCTGTATTTTCGTTGATCATGTAGGACGCATCGAGACTGTTGATCGGGATTTTATCGCGGATAACCAGAAAATCGAGTAAATTTTCTTCGCCCTTGCGTTTCACTTTCAATTCAACCTTGGTGCCTTTTTTACCGCGCAGATAATCATATACGTCGGCATTTTTAAGGCCAACACTGGCTATATTTTTCGAATCGACTGCCACAATCCGGTCGCCTGCCCTGATACCAACTTTTTCGGAAGGACCACCCGGAACGGTAGTTACCACCATTAATGTATCGCGGTAAACGTTGAACGAAATACCAACTCCTTCGAAGTTTCCCTGAAGCGGTTCATTCATTTTTTCAACCTCAGCTTTCGATATGTAAACAGAATGAGGATCAAGACCACGAAGTACCTCAACGATGGCCTTTTCGGTTAAATCATCCACATTGGTGGTATCAACATAGTAGCTGTCGATTAACCGCAGTAAACGTCCGTATTTCATGGTACTGTTTTGAACATCCTGGGCTTTCAATTCAATTCCTCCTGCAAATAGCGCCAACCCCAGTAAAATTGAAAAACCTGTATTTCTGTATTTGAAATTCATAATTGTATTTTTTATAATCGGATGGACATTTCTTCAAATATCATGCAAAAGTCCAATCCGGGAAATTTATTGATTGCGCAAAAATAGTTTATAAAAACCGGCAAATGGCAAAAACAGTCTTAATATAAGTTAACATTCGTGTAGGTTTAGTGTTCATAAGTGCGAATTTGATGCGAAAAGTTACAGGCCAAAGGAAGTAATGGCAATATAAAAAAGAATTAAAATAAACATGTTTAATATAAGTGATAGATCAGAAAAGTATTTTACATTTGATGATGTTTACACGATAACAAACGAATACATACGTGGGGTGAAAACATTGGGATGGCAACGGTTTTACAAAAAATTATGGCAACGCGATTATTGGGAACACATTATTCGTAATGAACGATCGTATCAAAACATTTCGAATTACATCATAAATAATCCGGCCAAATGGAAGAACGATAAATTTTATAAAGGATGAAACGAGCCATGAGATGATGAAATTAAAACAGAAGGACCTTATTTAAGCAGCGGATTCTTTTATTTTGCGCTGTATGTTTATATGGCTATTCCTATTCAGACAAGGCAGGCCTGGCAATTTCAAATTTGATGGTTTCCTATAAATTAAAAAAGAACAATCAGGTCGTACACAGCAATTCATTCAATTCAGAAAGGTTTACCGAACAAATCAACAAGCGATACACCAATACAAATATATTGCAACAAGATTATGCGATCAGTATGGTGGAAGCTGCTTCGTTCAATTTCAAAAACGTAATTAAGTTGATTGTTAAGGATTTGAATACTTATTTCAGTAAACAAGGTTAGTAGCAAATTATAAAATCATGAAACGATTGACAACTATTCTGATTGGAATATTTTTACGTTTTCAGGGTTTCTCCCAGGAATACATTCCAGAACAATCAGAGTTATGCCAGGCAAATTCAGTTATCAAATCGAAAACAACAGCAACACGCCCCTGAACATTCTTACTCATATTGTCGGGGTGCATTTATTATTTGAAAAAGGAATCTGTTTTTCTCAGTCAATCACGAGTTAAGTAGATTTTCATATATTTGGAAAAATAAAAGAAACTGAAATCGCCTGTAATTTCCTTAAAACCCATCAGATATGAAAGACCACGAACCCGAAGAATTTGAAGACGAACTCGAACGTTTGAAGCAGGAAAATGAGATTAAACGGATGAAACTAAGGCTCGAATATGGAGCTGATTTCCCCATCGAATCAACAAATCCTGATTTGCCACCTGATGTGGAAAGCCAGTTTCTGGACAATGTTTTAAATTTCGAAAAGGCATTCCATGATTCGGAGCGTGTAATGATTTACGATTTTATCGGCAAACCGGACTTCAAAAAAAGCGAAGACATTCCTGATTCTGAAATCAGTTCGGCGTTGGAACAAATGATGCAACTGCTAAATGAGTATCAAATCCATCTGGATACGCTTTGCGAAGTTGACGACCGCGAATTATACCGGTTTATCACCGAAGAACTGTTTTTGACTGAAACTGACAATATAAAAATGGAAGGGTGGATCAGCCATTTTACTTATGAAGAATTCCATCCGAACCATGAATACGACCTGACAAACGGCTGTACCGATTTTTTTGATTCGTTTCTGGATCATGAGTCTGACTACTATGCCAACAACCTAACCAAGGAGGCAGAATCGAACAAGTGGTTTGAGAACTTCCGGCAGGCGTTCAAATCTTTCACGCTCAACAATCTTGAAATTACTGACATTCAGTTTGATGAATCAAACGCAGAAGTGCAATTCGACATCCGTTTTTCCGGAGTGATAGAGGGCAGCAACCAAACAGAAAACTTTTCAGGTCCGGGAAAAATGAATTTTCTGCATCAATGGGGTTACTGGTATATTAATGAAGTAACTTTGCCAGTGAATCAGAAATGAGAAATTGACCGGAGACAGAAGACGGAAGACCGAAGGAACAACCTCCACACCATAGCCGTATTTAGAATAAAAACAGTTTCAACAAGTAATAAGATACCAAATGAACCAACAAACAAAATTCAGCCGATCATTTATCCTGATGACCTTTTTCGCCCTGGCGCTTGCATTTTCAAGCCTTGCCGCATCAAGAGATTATTACCAGATTCAGGTTTTCCGCTTAACTGGGAAAGTCCAGCAGCAAAAAGTGGAGAATTTCCTGAAAAGCGCCTATTTGCCAGCACTTCACAAGGCAGGAATTCAAAAGGTGGGTGTATTTAAACCCATCGAAAGCGACACTACTTCCGGGAAACGTGTTTATGTCTGGATTCCGTTCAAGTCGCTCGACCATTTTGCAAAAACGCAGGATTTACTGGAAAAAGATCAGGAATACCAATTAAAAGGAATCGATTTTTTGGGCGCTCCGTTTGATCAAAAACCGTTTATCCGCAAAGAGTCAATTCTGCTGAAGGCTTTTTCTGATGCGCCAAACTTCTTTGTCCCAAATCATAAAACGGCTCCTTCGGAAAGAATTTACGAACTGAGGAGTTACGAAGGCCCGACAGAAAACCTTTTCAGGAAAAAAGTAAAAATGTTTAACGAAGGCGGCGAGATTAAACTTTTCAAAAAACTCGATTTCAATGCAGTTTTTTATGCTGAAGTAGTTTCGGGTAGCACAATGCCCAACCTGATGTACCTCACCACTTTTGCAGATGCAGCCACCCATGCCGACCGCTGGGCAGCTTTCCGCGCACATCCGGAATGGAAAACCCTTTCGGCCATTCCGGAATATAAAAACACCGTTTCCAAATCGGTCATACTATTGCTTCACCCAACCGATTATTCTGATTTTTAATTGCACGAAAAAAGGAGGCTCAAACGAACCTCCTTTTTTTAATGAAAACTGTGACTGACCACTGTTTTATTCCCACTCAATAGTTGCCGGTGGTTTTGAGCTGATATCGTAAACGATGCGGTTGATACCGCGAACTTTGTTAATGATTTCGTTCGACATTTTGGCCAGAAATTCATACGGAAGATGCACCCAGTCGGCAGTCATTCCATCGGTGGAAGCCACGGCGCGCA
>JAUYTA010001064.1 GCA_030695265.1 Bacteroidota bacterium | reverse complement strand
TTTTTAGAGATAGAAACCAGCCTATCTGGCTAATTTATAATCAAATACAAATGCTGGTAAGCACAATTAAACGATCAAAATTCAGAAGCATGAAGAAATCAGATTTATTAAAAGAAACCATCGAACACATCGACATTAAGTCATTCGATTCAACACCAATTATTGACTCAATGCGGAAAATGTCGTTCACTTCGCGCGATACCGCAAGTGCCACCGACATTTTGCTGAAAATGGTAAACCATACTGAATGTACAAACATTCTGACCCTCGCCGGAAGTACCAGCGCGGCAGGTTGTATGCAGGTTTATGTTGAAATGGTCAAAAATAAAATGATCGATGTAATTGTTGCTACCGGAGCATCCATTATCGACATGGATTTTTTCGAAGCATTGGGACACAAACACTACCGCGGAACAACCGAAGTAAACGACGGAATCTTGCGTGACCTGTATATCGACCGTATTTACGATACATTCATCGACGAAGAAGAATTACAAAATTGTGACGGAACCATCAAGGAAATTACTGATTCACTTGAAAAAAGACCTTATTCATCACGAGAATTTATTTGGGAAATGGGCAAATGGCTGACCGAAAATTCAGTAAAAAAAGAAAGCCTTATTCAGGTTTGTTACGAAAACAATGTGCCGATTTTCTGCCCGGCTTTCTCTGACTCAAGCGCCGGTTTTGGTTTGGCCAAACACCAGTGGGAAAATCCTGAAAAACACGTTTCGATTGACTCGGTGGCCGATTTTCTGGAACTGACAAAAATAAAAATGGAAGCCGGAGTTACGGGATTGTTCATGATTGGCGGCGGCGTTCCAAAGAATTTTGCCCAGGACACAGTTGTTTGTGCTGAAATTCTTGGAAAAGAAGTTCCGATGCACCAATATGCCGTTCAGATTACTGTTGCCGATGTTCGCGATGGCGCCTGCTCTTCATCAACACTGAAAGAAGCAAGCTCGTGGGGAAAAGTGCAGGTAACCGACGAACAAATGGTTTTTGCTGAAGCAACTTCAGTGCTGCCATTAATAGTTAGTTACGTGTATCACAAAGGAACATGGAAAAACCGTGAATTTAAAAACTGGAGCAAATTGTTTGCGAAATAAACGAACAAAAATATACTTCGAAATCCCCAATGCTCTCAGTAGTGTTGGGGATTTTTATTTCGGTATCGTAACTCAACTATTTTACCATTAATTTGCTGAACAATAGATCGAAATGTGAAATACAAAGTTGATAACTCCCTATACCTGATGTAGGTATTAGATTGATTTCTGATGGGAAAATAAACACTTCAATTAAAAATCTCCATTGCTTAATCTGAAGTAATGGAACTTCCTGGTTTGTAGGACAATTCAGGTATATCCTCAAATTTTCTCAACCTTTCGGAACAGTAAAATGGAATTTGCTTCCATTGCTCCCTTGTGACCCGTCTTGTTCACTTTCGACCCATATTCTGCCACCGTTTTTTTCAATGAATTCCTTACAAAGCAGCAGGCCTAACCCGGTTCCCTTTTCATTTTGCGTTCCCAAAGTGGAGTAACTTTGGTCAATACGGAACAACTTATCGATGGCTTCCCTTTTTATACCTACCCCATTATCGGCAATTGTCATCATCCATTCTGCCTGCTTTTTTTCTGCCGAAATCACAATTTTACCTCCCGGATGGGTAAATTTTATAGCATTCGATATCAGATTCCTCAAAACGGTACTGAGCATTTCCTTATCGGCAGAAACAAAGGCCAGTGGTGGAAATTCAGTGATAATTACGATCGTTTTTTGATTGGCCGAGTCCAATAGTGATTTTAATATGTTATTCATCAGCTCAACGATCTCGATGCATTCGGGATTAAAAGCTATACTTTCGGTTTGAAGACGTGACCATTCCAGAAGGTTCATCAACAAATCCATGGCACGCTGCGATGAATTCTGAATGATCATTCCATATTTCGCAATTCCCTCATAATTATTTTCAGCAATCTGCCTTTCCAGTATATTACTGAAACCGATTATCGAGTTGAAAGGGCTTTTCAGGTCGTGGGCAATGATGGAGAAAAATTTGTCTTTGGTTGCATTGAGTTCCTTCAAACGGACTTCACTTTGTTTCAGGGCTTCCTCTGCAAGTTTTCTGCCTGTTATATCCTGAATGGTTCCAATCATTGAAATAACATTGCCATCGTTGTCGAACTCAAGTTTGCCCATACCATGAACCCATCTGGTTTCGCCATCTGACATTCGAATTATCCTGTATTCCTTGTTAAAAGGATTTTTTTTCGATACAATCTCTACTCTGAGGTAATGAACCATCATCACTTTGTCTTCAGGATGTACAAGGTCAATCCATCCCTTAATACTTTTAGGGTAGTTCTTTTCGATGCCAAATATTTTGTCGAAAACTTCGGATGAATCCCAACAATCGGCCATCAAATCGAACTTATAAGAACCAATGAATGCAGCATGTTGAGATTCCTTGAAAAAATACTCGCTTTCGCGTAATTGAGCCTCAACCCGCTTGCGCTCGGTAATATCGCGAACAATCGCCCACATTCCTTCATTTTTACCATGCTCATTTTTGAAAAGAATTGTTCTGAGTTCAACCGGGAAAATAGTTCCATTCTTTTTCCGGTATTCCTTCTCATAAACTTCTGAAAAGCCCCTGATCAATACCTGGTTTTCAACAATTTCCTTTTCGTAGCTTTGCCATTTTTCAGGTGTAATGTCATTGTATGAAAGTTTGGTAATTTCATCAGGGCTATATTCGAGCATACTTAAAAACGATTCATTGAATTCCCTGATACGGCCATCCATCGAAACGTACACAAAGCCATCCATCAGGCTCTCATGGAGTTTACGGTATTTACTCTCCGAAAGGCGAAGTGCTTTTACTGTACGTTTTCGGTAAGTAATATTGGCGCTTAACGCTGATACTCCGGTTATTTTTCCAGCAGAAATAATTGGATTAAGAAAAACTTCGTAATAATGGAGCTCCTTTCCTACATGATTGGAATATTCAAAATATACTCTTTTGCCTTTCAGCGCTCTGTCGTATTTCTCCTTCCATAATTCGCTCATCTTTGGCGAAACATTTTTCAGAGCATTCATTCCTTTCTTCAATTCAATGTTGAAGGAGGCAAAATATTCATCCAGAAAAAATTTATTGAAAATTACGAAATTGTAGTTATTATCGATTGACCATATTGATTCATCGCGGTTATTGATGAGTGAATTCAAATTTGATTCTGATTCTGCAATTATTTGCTCCGCCTGTTTGTGTTCAGTAATGTTTACTACAGTTAAAAGACATTTCTCCGGTTCTTCAGAAATAATTCCTTCAAGGTGTATAAAAAACGAGGGATTTTCCTGAAGGACTAACCACAACTCGCATACTTGTCTGGTATTGGTTTGAAATATTTTAAGAAAAAAATCGTTAAAAACTGGCAGTGATTCAGGCGAAATGAATTGGCTGAAATAACTGTCAATTAATCCGGAACGTTCTTTGCCAAGCAGCCTGGCACCACAAAGGTTCAACTGCCTGATCAGGCCATCGCGGTTGAGGGTAAAATATCCGGCTGGGGCAAAGTCGTAAAGTGCAGTTGCAGTTGCTGCTTTATCAACCGCCAGCTTCAGTTCTTCATTCTGCATTTCAATCTCGATCTGGTGAACCTCAAGTTCGTGCAGCAGTCTCATCAGGTCAGTTTCACTTTCTTTGACATTCGAAAGCTTAACGGTTTCCTTAACGGTGGTAAAACCCTGATGTGTTTTTGTTTCAGAATTCTTCACCTCTAATTGCGCTTCGGCTTTTTGCCGAAGAGATGCCCCACACTGATTGACATCGTTGGGCATGGTTTCTGGTGAATCCATCTTTTTCCTTTTTCGTCGTTATGTAGTTTTTGTACTACGAAAAAAATGAAACTCACGTTACGGTTTTGGTAGTAAATTCTTGCAGATTAACCAGAATCAGGCAGATACAATTTTTCATCCTTTCGGAACACTAAAATGAAACTTAAATCACCATTTCCCTTATCTCTGCATTTAGCCGGTATTGGTCTCCTGTCTTGATAAAAAAGCGGTTTAGCCGGGTAAGCGATACATCGGTAACAATATTTGCCGGATAAATCCCTTTTCGTGCTTTATCGATGGCGGTGCTATCAAGATCGGTGGCAAATGTGTGCAACGAAAATTGCTTCAACTCAATAATATCGTGCAATATACGGAAATTTCTATTTCCTAATCCTGAGAGAAATTACATTGGGAATTTTCCTGAAATGATCGTTGTCATCGTTGTTACAGGTGTTTGAAACGTAGCTGCCAAATTTGGCAATTACAGTATCGCCGGTATTCACATACAAACTAGTTTCGGGACCACCTTCCAGGTAAACTGTTGTGCGGATATCCATTGGCATTCCCAGTAAAAAACTTACCATATCGCGGTGAGTATAAGGCGATCGGGTAAAAACAATGTACAAATTGCCTGAAACATCTGTAGCGGTTAGTATCATGCTGCACGATTGATCGGGCCTTTTTGTAAAAGCCATTGCTTCTCCTGAACAGCTAATCATGCGCATTCCCTGACACAAAGAATGGTATTGGTTTTTTACCTTTTCCCAACTCTGGCAGGTAATATCAATGATTTCGAAAGGTGGTTTCCGCTCATCTTTCGGATGCATGGCCATCATTGCATTGTAATAGGAAGCTTTCACCGGATTGTTGAAATGTTCGCGGCTCTTCAGGTAACCTTTGTTCGATTGGATTTTATTGTAGTTGTACATTCCGGCATTGATGATGATGTTCATGCCGAATTCCTCTGCCCAATCGGGAGCGGTTCGCGGATGTTTGCCATGCTCTGATGCAGTCAGGAATTCGAACTCAAATTTCAGGACATCTATTTTCAAAATGGTCAGTTTCGAATCGTTGACCACCGATTTCAGCGGAGCATCCAGTTCAGCAAGCTGCAAGCCATCCATCAGGTTGGTCCACTTTATTTCATTAATCCATTTATTCTGGGCTTTTGCGCCAAAACTTATCAGGAAAAACAGAAGGAACAAACACAAAAATATTCTTTTGGAAAGCATCTGGAAAGATTTATTTTACACATCCGTAAAATCGAATTTTGCATTTTTAAAAGGAAACAATTCATACAACTCGCCGGAATAATAGAATTCGTAAGCTACTGCACCAAAAGAATATCGTTTTCCTTTGATGTCAATTCCTGAACCGCCAACCACCGGATTTTCTTTGGGAACCGAAACTTCGTAACCAATATTGTACAAAGTAGCCAGTATTTCGGGCCGGTCGTCTATCGGATAACCTGATTTTTCCCATTGCATCTTTATCTGCTTCACGTTGAGCGCTGCATACAGGTATGAATAATAGTGGTTTTTATAGGATGTCAGCCGGTTAAAACGTTCCTGATCGATGTTTTGGGTTTGGAAGTCGAGCAAGTGTTCATATTTTTCGCCCAGATAAAAAACCGATGTGCTGTCGTACAGGTTTTTTTCGATCGTTTGTGCAGTTGGAACTTTGATACCGGTCACTCCCAGTGAAAAAGTGGTTTCAACCGAAAGGATTTTCAACGGCCCGATCCATTTTTTATACGCTTCGCGGCTCGAATTGAACAGGCGGATCTGTTCGCCAACCAGCACCGATACAATCAGCCGGGGCTCAACGCCGGTAACGAGTGCTGCAGAATCAATCAGTTTTTTGTCTTTGGCAACTGCAAGTTTAAAGTCCTGCCATTCGTTGATGTTCATCCATTCGAAAACACTTCCCGTGCTTACCTGCATTTTCTTCGGATTGCCACTTTCTTCAAAACCACCCACTTCAGTATGATATTCCACATTGTTTTGAAGATACAGGTTTACCGCCTGAATCATTCGCTGGGCTTCCTTCAGGTTACGGCTTTTAAAATAAGCATTCTGGATATAAAAAGCATTTGCCGGATAATACCTGCTCAATACCGAAAGGTTGTGCAACAAGCGCGCTTCATTATAGTTAATCGTTACCGAACTGTCATCAGATGATTGTCCGTATTTGTCTTTTATTTCCTGAAAATAACGATCGTTGAGGTCAACAACCCCCGGATCATTGGTCAGGTGAAATTTTACTGCAAAAAATGCCAGTGTAAGAACCAAGCCAATCAACGCGAAAACACCTGCAATTCCATAACCTAAGTGCTTCAAAATCTTAACAAAAGCCCTGTCATCCATTTCTAAATACATCCTCCTTTTTAGTTGCAGCAAATGTATTAAAAGGTGTTATTAAATGTTAAAAGCAGGATGTAATTTGCAGGAAATGCCAGAATAAATAATGAAAAAGTTACTTTTGTTACCCGTTCAAATTTTTGAGCTAGTTTATCAACCCAAATTTTGAAAATGATTATACGAACTATAATACTAATTACCAGCCTGTTATTTGCTATAAGCACCCATTCACAGCCAGCTCTTCCTGAAACTCTGCACAACGATATAGAATTTTGTGAAACGGATTCACTTCACAACACAGCGGAAGAATTATCATCCGACTCACTTCAGTCAAACGATGAAACTTTTTATCACAACATTTGGAACAGTACCCAAATCAGATATCCTTTAACCACCCTCCCACCAAAAGACGAATTGGTTACCATCAGACTTACGGAACCTTACGATAAACCATTTGTACTGCCTGTAATCGGCCCTGTGATTTCGAAATTCGGACACCGTGGACGAAGGATGCATACAGGAACTGATATCAGATTAAATGCTGGTGACACGGTGCGTTGTGCTTTCGATGGAAAAGTCAGGCTGGCAAAACGTTTCAGCGGATATGGCAACCTTGTACTAGTGAGGCACAGCAACGGCCTCGAAACCATTTATGCGCACCTGCAATCAATCCATGTAAATGTAAACGACACCATTAAAGCCGGCGATTTGATCGGGCTGGGCGGACGGACTGGCAGGGCTACCTGCAATCACCTTCATTTTGAAACCCGTTTATTTGGCGAACCGTTTGACTCGAACAAATACATTGATTTTAAATTGTGTGCATTGCGCAGCAATCATGTTTATTACAAAAACAAACAGTTCGAAATTGACCCTCAGAACTTCAATAAAAAAGAGCCAATTGAAACCAAAATGATCGTTGCTGCAAATCAGAACATTCCTGCTATTGAAGCCAAGGTTACGACCAACACAAATACAAAAGCCTCAAAACATGTAATCAGAAAGGGAGATAGCCTGTCGGTCATTGCCCGCAAATACAACACATCGGTTAAGAATCTTTGTGCGGTAAACAACATTACTGCACAAAAAACACTGAAAGTTGGTTCTGTTCTGAGGTTGAATTAGTTTGTTAATATTGTAAATGGATATCCGTAATATTACATAATGTCATAGAAGTCATTCAATTGTCATTTGGTAGTCATTAAGTTGCCTGGAAATGACGACAGAATGACAATAAATGACAATAAATGACAACAATTGACTGACCCAAAATGCTAAATAGGTAAGTAAACGGTCAATCATATTATTTTTTGTTGACCGAAAAGCTGGCGGTACCGAAACAGATTCTCCCATTTTTTGAAATACCTTCCAAATAAACAACATATTCGGATAACTCATCGGAAGTAAAAAATTCGAGAGGCGCATTTCCGTTTTCAATTCTAACATCAGGATTCCAGTATAAAGTGGGTCTGAAATCAGGTCGGGGAGAACCGACGTTTTCGAGCGTATATTTTGGTGAATAGAATTTCGCCGGACGGTGAAATCCTTTCAATTCAGGCCGGAGCCTACCCTTGCTGAAATTATAATCGATGACAGGTTTGAACGGTGTCTTTTGGTAAATTGCAATTAATCCAGTCTCATCAACTACTCCAAGTAATCCGGCCGAGAATCCTCTGCGGAAACCAGGGTGCAGAAAATCAATCAATTCTATTTCCTGCATTCTGATGGTTCGTAATTCAAATTCTTCGATTGCAACGCCATCAAGCATAAACGTAACACCCTTATTACCAATCATAATTGAATCACCCGAAACCACCAACGATGGCAAATTGTATCGAAGATAGTCGATAACGTACTGAAATGAATAATCTGATGGCTTAATTAAAAACGTTCTGTCGGCCCAGACATATTCTCCAAAACTTCGGCTAAACGCTCTTTTTGCCTTCTTTTCCAGTATTTCAACTTCGTCGAGTAAAATGGTTCCCTTTTCAGGAAAAAATTCCAATTCTTTCGTTCTTCGGTAATAATTATCACTTGCAAAATTGGGATTCAAATCAATATTCAAAGTGTTCATATTCAAATTATGAAAAGGAATTATTGAATCCCTTTTCATAATTTGATCGAGCAAAATTTCAACATTTTTAGTCCCGTTTTTAGTCCTGGCATTCAGCATTATATTCAGGGAATCAACAAAATATACATGATCAAAACTAAATCTACCTGCGCTGTTTGTGGTTGTTTTCGCAATCTGAAAATTTTTAAACACATAATCCAGCGAAACCTCCGCCCCTGGAAGTGGTTCTTTCCATAGCATTCGCTTCGCCCAGCCACTAATGTCAATTCCTGCATCGTTCCAGTCATCCAGCGAAGGAGTTTGTTTCTTTTCAATGTCATCCCAGAAATAGGTCCGCCAGCCATGAACCAGCATCAGCAAATCCAATTTTTCGGCGGAGCTGTGAAACTCGTCATCAACAAAATATTCGGCAGGCGATTCGATAGCGCCTTTCAGATCAGAGTCGAGCAACAGGTAACTTTTGATGTTTTGGCTGTTTTCGCCGGTGCTTAAATAGTTTCTATTCACCACAGCAACCGACAGGCCGGAGGTGATAGAATCGCCGGGCTCCAACATGCCCATGACATCTATTTTTACTTCCCTTCGAGGCTCAAATATTTCCTGATTTATCTGAAGCTGAAGCTGATCTCTTTTATTTTCGTCAATAAAAATAAGTCGTTCGGCCAATGGATTCATTTGTAAATCGAGGACCGCAATTTTCGAAATGCCCGTTGGAAACAAATGTTTATTCACTTTAAGTGCCTGAGAATATTCAGTCATTTCAACCTTTTTGTAAAAAAGAACTATGCCTTTGTGTGAGGCTACAAAATAGAATTCAGGATAAGTTTCGAGTTTCATATTTGTTGAAAGTTCAAACATAAGCGATTCTTCATCGGGTTTGCAAATCAGGCCAATGCCATCTGTCTGAGCTTTGGGGAGCGGAAATTTCAAACCAGGAAACTGGTCGATGCCGGCAAAATAATTCAACCCTTCTTCGGGCATCAGGTTGAATTTGCCCATTCCCTTGTAACTTGCACTAATAGAAGTAATGGTATCGCCAGCGTCATTCATCACGTAACCACTGACGTAAATTCCTTTACCTTCTCCATTAATGGCTTTAAAGGCAATCGTATTCAGAGCATTGTTGACCAAATTTCCACCTTCAGGTAAAAACGAAATATCCATTTTGCCCTCGCTGATTGCCTTTGCCCGCTCTGATTGCTGTAATTCTGCCGGATTAACAATCCATATTTTCTTGTGAAACAAAGCTGCTTCACCAAAATTTTCGAGGTATTTGGTAAATGCCCTGATGGTGTACATTCCTGTGGAAAGATTGTCTGTTATGAATTCACCGTCGGCAATACCTTTAATGGTAAGCAGGTAAATATCCTGCACTACCTTCCCTTCTTCCGAAATAAGCTGAACGTAAACATTCCTGAAATTTGAATTGAGCTGATGGGTAATTCCGTTTACCTGATAAGCTTTCAACCATATTTTATCGCCGGGGACATACAATTCACGATCGACATGAACGTATAATTTTTCGAAAAGGAGCGGTTTTTTTGAACTGATCCAGCTTTCAATATCCTGAGCTGAAAGTTGAAAGAAGAAGAACGATATGAAAAATAGTGCAGTGGTTAGTGTTTTCATAGATCAACCAAACTTTATGCCTATAAATATATTCAATATATAACAACAAACGCCCCGTAAAAGGAGCGTTTGGTTTATATGTGATAAGTTTGGTTGTTATTTCTTATCCGGTACATTCCAGTCCACCAGTTTGGATGGATAGAAACTGATATTCATGGCT
>JAUYTA010001063.1 GCA_030695265.1 Bacteroidota bacterium | reverse complement strand
CCCTTCGGGGGAATTAAAGGGGGCTAAATCTTTTCATGGCTTCTTCCATCATTACGGCGGTAGCAGTGGCTCCACTTCGTGTACAACCTGCAGCCTGAACAGCAATCAGTTGGTCGAGGGTGCGGACTCCACCGGCAGCTTTAACCTTTACTTTTGGACCAACACTTTTTTTCATGAGTTCCAGAACCGAAATAGTTGCTCCAACATAGTTATAGTCGCCATTGGCCTGTTTCACAAATCCAAAACCTGAGGAAGTTTTCACGTAATCGGCACCCACTTCAGTGCAAATCTGGCAAAGTTTTACAATATCAGCCTCTTTGGTCACATAATCGGTTTCGAAAATCACTTTAACAATGGCTCCAAGCTTGTGACAAGCATCGGAAACTGATTTGATTTCTCCGGTAATATAAGCCCAATCACCCTGCAAGGCTTTCCCAATGTTGATGACCATGTCAATTTCAACAGCACCGTCTTTGCAGGCATTTTCAGCTTCAAAGACTTTTACAGGAATAGCCGAATTTCCAGCCGGGAAACCAATGACACAACCTACCAATACATCGCTGCCTTTCAGCAATTCAACGGCCTGTTTCACTGCATACGGTTTTACACAAACCGATGCCACATCGTACTTTTTTGCCACTTCGCACTCACGGCGCAAATCTTCGTCCGTCATTGTAGGGTGAAGAATCGAGTGGTCAATCATTTTTGCAAGTTCTTTTACTTTGTTCATTTTATTTAAATTTAATCATCAATGCTTTGACCAACCAGTTGACGGAATTTCCAACCAGTTTGGTCGTTTACCGGGCCCTGGGTTTGTTTCATCAGAATGCCAATTACTTTTTCTTTTGGATCGGCAAAATACTGGGTATTGAAATATCCGCCCCAATCGAAAGTACCTTCGCTGCTCATTCCTCCTTTTTCTTCTCCTTTTCTGGTCAGAACCGAAAATGCCAACCCATACACTTTATCCGGATTCTCGCCCCAGACGTTTCCAATCTGGTTACCCATAATCGCTTCAATAGTGGTGCGACTCAATAAACGTACACCGTTTAATTCGCCGCCGTTCAGGTACATTTGAAGAAAAGTGGCATAATCTTTTACAGTACTCGAAAGTCCGGCGCCACCAGAGAAAAAACTTTTCGCGCCTTTAACAGGGTAGTCAGTATCGTAGAAAGTGACAGGATATTTTGTCCATTTCCCATCTGTTTTTTGCTGAACGGCAACCAGTCTTCCTGCCTTTTCTTCGGGCAGATAAAAGCGGGTATCGTTCATCGCCAGAGGATCGAAAATTCGGGTTTTTAGGAACTGGTCGAAAGGCATACCCGAAACCACTTCAATGAAATAACCCAAAACATCCAGGCCTTCGCTATAGGTGAATTTTCCGCCTGGATTGTGATGCAGTGGCAGTTTGGCCAGCTTTTTCACACTTTCGGCAATGGTAATTTTTTCAGTGGTAAACAGGTCGGTAACTCCCGCTTTTGCATAAATCATTTTTATCTGTTCGTTGCCGTCAATAATTCCGTAGCCAATTCCTGAAGTGTGGGTAATCAGGTGGCGAATGGTAATTTCAGATTTGGCCGGTTCACTGGTGTAAGTCGTATCGCTGTATTTAAACGATTTCAGTACCTGTGGGTTTTTAAACTCCGGAATGTATTTCGAAATCGGATCGTCGAGCTGAAATTTCCCTTCTTCCCACAGCATCATCACGGCAGTTGAAGTGATGGCTTTTGTTTGACTGGCAATGCGAAAAATATCATCGCGCTTCAGCAATCTTCCGGCCTGATTATCGGCCATCCCGTATGCTTTCCAATGCACGATTTTCCCGTTTCGGGCAATCAGCGAAACAATTCCGGGAACATCACCATTTTTTACAGCCTCGGCACACATTTGATCTATTCGGGCAAGTCGTTCCGACGAAATACCCACACTTTCAGGAGAAGCTTCGGTTAAAACCGGCGATTTCTTCTGAGATTTAGTTTGAGCGGTTAGTCCTGTGAAAATAAACAGGACAAGAAAAGTGAAAATTAGATGTTTCATTGTTCAATTTTTTAAAATTTATATTTTGCTTTTTTATCATCCAGCACCAATATCCAATCGTTGTTTTCTCCTGATGAGGGAGGTGCAAATGTCTGAAATCCAACATTGCCAAATTCGCCGATGGGATTGGCTTCACCATTGCGCGGATTGTACCACCAGGCACTTACTTTTGACCCTTTGATTTTTTTCATGACGATGGTTATCGGTTGCCCCTTTGACATATAGGCAATCAGGAAAGAAGCATCAGAAGCCACTGCCGCCCTGATATGATTGTCGTCTTTATAGTTCTTGCCATAAATGGCCGATTGATCGGGAACCAGCTTTGAAAAATCGCGTTGTTCAAACAGTTTCCTGATGTGCCTGATCTGATTGGCGCCTGGCCTGTCGAGCGACTCGCGCCAGTCGTACAAACAAGGGATCACTACCTTTTTGCCCTTTTTAAACATTTGCCAAACGGCATTATTCCCGTAAGTATATCCACATGCCCCCGACAATAAGTCCCAATAAGCATGAACCCGCACATCGTAATCGGTAAAGAATCCCTTTTTAAAGAATTCCCTGTTTTTAACCAGATTATCCGAATCGAATACTGTTTTATACACTTCGGGGTTGTTCCGCCATTCTTCAAAGGTCCAGAATTCCATGCCAATGTCCTCGTAAGCAGGTTCTGCCTCAATGGTAGGTTTAAGCGGCGACAGGTTATAATCGTGCATGGCATTTTCATAAACCTTCTGATACCGGTGGAAATGAGCAGTCTGGTACATGTTAAAGTCAAGCCAGTCCTCGTTGTGCAGCCAGTAGCTTGATGAGTGCACCCCACGTGGATGATACGAAATCAGGTGACGGCCTCCGTCGCCAGCCCTTAAACCCGCGGCCATGTTTTTCCAGATATGAAAAGTGGTGTCGCTGTCAACATTCCGGTCACCTCCAAGAATCCAGATAATTGGCTTGTTTTTATACCTTTCCCCGAGAAATTTGCCAAATACCCCTGCATTTTCCGGAGTAAAAACTACCGGGCCATCGCCCCCTATGATATTGGGTACTTTGTCGCCCCAGGTTGGCAGCATACCAATAAACAGACCCAACTCTTCAGCTTTATTCACAATGAAATCAACGTGTTCAAAGTATTTTTCGTTGGGTTTGGCAGGGTCAAGGTCTATGAGTGGTAAATCGCCCAATGCATTAGGCGTCCGTAATCCGTCCAATTCGGCCAGTACCACTGCCTGTATAACAGTAAAGCCTTTTTCGGCACGATTCTCAAGATATTCGATGGCTTCTTCGCGATCGAGCTTGTGGAAAAGTTCCCAGGCTGTATCGCCCATCCATAAAAATGGCTTTCCTTTTTCTGTTTCGAGGAATCTTTTATTTTCACTCACCCGAAGCGTTTGGGCTGCAACAAAGAGTGGAAACAGTAAAATCAGGATTAATGTTAGTTTTAGGTTCATGTTTTTTATTTTAATAGTACTACAACCGCATCAAACCGGTCAGCCAACCGGCGCTGTGAGGGATCCAGTCTTCGTCGGTAAACGAAAATGGCCCGTCGTTGATTTTCTTTGGCTCAATGTCGTATTTAAATTGCTCGCCGGTTGAGAATCCGTTGCAAATAACGCCCCGGGTCTGAAACCAGGTTCCGGCCCAGCGGTTTCCTACGCCGCACATCATGCTTGCCGGCAATGCTGCGCCTTCCGGAACATCGGTACTGAAAACCACACAGCCAAGTTTTAGGTTTTCGCGAGAAATGCCTGCATTCAAGCCGGCCAGCCATTGCAAGTTTCCGTAAGCCATTTCTTTCAGTTTTGGCTCATTAAAAATCGTTGAGAGTTCAAGAGCCAAAGCAGCAGTATAACCATAAATGGCGCTGGTACCGTGGAAAGTTCCGCAAAACCAAATCGCTCCTTCGTCGCCAAAAATTCCCTGAGGCACAAGATAAAAAGGGTTTTGCTCACAAGCCGGAATCAGGTAATTGGTTGCAAAATTGTGCAGAGTTTCTTTCCATTTCGCGGCATCTGAGTGATCAGGCCAAAGTTTCAGCAGATCGATCAGTGGCATCAGGTAATTGGGATAAATTCCGCCCATATCTGCTCCAAACTCGACACCATTTTTGCCGGGTACAATTCCGTGGCACCACGAAGGTTCCGAATGTTTCATGCTATCGAATTCGTAAAAATGACCGTAAAATCCACTTTCAGCATTCTCCTTGCTGATCTCTCGTTCCATAACTTTATTCGCATAGTCAATGGCCAATTCTTTGGCTTTCAGATCTCCGAGTTTCAACATTTCCAGAGATGCCCGACACATCATCAGTAAATCGCGGGTCAGCCATTCATCTTTGGGGATTACCGCATCTGCCGGAAGTCCGCGCTGCATTTTCACGTAGCCGTATTCGCCCATGGGTTTTGCTGAAGTTACCAGCCATTGAAAAGCCCTTTTCGCAGCTTCAGCATACTTGTATTTTTTATCGGCAAATTTCTCCGGAAGAAGTTGAACCGCCTTTGCCAGCGCCACAACCGCTTTCATGGCATCGTGTGGTAAAATATCTTTTTCATGTCCTTTTACATCGTGCGACATCGAACCTTTGGGGAATCCCAATTCTTCGGCTTTATTCTGAGTCATTACCAGGTAGTCGCAACCAACAGCAATTTGGGTGTAAATCCGTTCCTGAAACGGAGTGTCGAAGGTATCTTTTTTCAATTCCAGCAGTTCTTCCAACGAAATAACCATTGCACTCTGGGCCGGACTCTCTACCCACAAGGTTCCTGCATCCTGCCATCCGGCGCCTACTCCGGTAAAATGAACGCGCCGTTCGAGCATATCCACCGAAGCGTATTCGATCGTCTTTTCCCACAATATGTTTTTACTTACCTGCAAACCGCTATCGGCGAATACACAATCGCTGCCATTCAGTACTTCAATATTCCATTCACCTAATTCATTTATATTCCTGAAATCCGCCACCCACCAGTGACTTCCCCAGATTTGGCTGTGGTAAATGAATTCAGTTTCGTAAGTTTTTTCTCCTGAAACCGGTATCAGTTTGCAAGTCGTTTTACCCTGAAGCAATTCCTTCTTCGGGAGCCTGACAACCACGCGCACCGGCAAACCCGGTTCGTAGCCAATCTGCGAAAAAAGCAAACCTGCAACGCCATCCGACGGCTGATAATTTTTCAATGAATTTTCAGGAAATTTTCCAGGTTTACGAGTGTTACTGCCTTTTTCAGAACAAGCTGAAAGCACCGAAGCGCCAATTAAGGCAGAAGATGCAACTGCAGTTGACTTCATGAAATTCCGGCGCGAAAGGAAAGTGTTGTTAGACATGGGATATGATTTTAGGTTGTTGTATTGGTTGTCGTTGTTGTAATTGTTGTATAGTTGAATTGTTTAAGTGTTAAATTGTTGTTTGGTTTAAGTGTTAAATTGTTATCTTTTAATCAGTTAGCCATATATCCATTTAGCCTTTAGTAATTAAGCATTCATTTTCAAATCTTCAAATCTTCAAATTTCCAAACATCAACTTTTACAAATGGTAACTGTTTCCAATCGGGTATTTCATCGTATTGCAGTACAATTCGCTGTAAATATTCAGGTTCGCTTTGTTTGTGTGGAATTTTACAGAGATATGCAGAATTGGTGTTCCGGGTTCTATTTTTAGGTATCCGGCGGTTCGCTCATCTGCATATTCGGCGCGAAGTTCCTGTTCCGAACCGGTAACTTCAATCAGGTATTTCTGGCTTAGCGTTTTAAAAAATGAACCTTCCACGAATTCCTGACCAATGAGATTTTTAAGTTCCAGATCGGCGAACCAGTTATTTTCGAGCAATACCGGATCGTCGCCCACACATCGCAATCGCTCAAAATGCAGGCTATTTGCTTTTAGTTCATTTTCTGAAGGTCGAAATGAAGTAGTTGTACTCCATTCCCTTTTTGCTGGTTCCTGCAAGAAAATGGTATTTACATTCATCCCAACGGCTTCCGAAAAACCTTTCACATTCAGCAGTCCCAAGGAATGACGACGTTCCTTAACCAGACTGCCCTTTCCGTGTTTTTTTTCAATGTAACCTTCCTTCAGCAAATTGTCCAATGCCTTTCGTACTGTTGTTCTGGTGATCGAAAAATTGGTGCACAATTCATTCTCAGAAGGAAGGTAATCTCCAACTTTCAAAACACCGTGTTGAATTTTTACTTTCAACAGCGTTTCAATTTCCTTATAACGCGTTTTTTTCATACAAAAATGAGTTGCAGCAAATATATAAAAATAACTTGTACGTACAAGTGAACGTTACTTTTGTATTTTCAAAAAATTGTTGATTTCTTCTTGAAAACTTAGCGTTGACTTTTCGAAAATAGTTCTTATTTTGACAGAATATGTCAAAACAAAACCATTCAAAATGGACACTCTTGGCGAAACACTACGGAAACTTCGGGAAGAAAAGCAGTTACCCTTGCGGATAGTTGCTTCTTACCTCGATATTGATCAAGCCATATTGAGCAAGGTAGAGCGCGGGCATCGCAAATTGAACCGTGAGCAAGTAGTGAAGCTTGCCCAATATTTTCAGGTGAAGGAAGAAACTTTACTGGTTTCGTGGCTATCGGATAAACTGGTTTATGAGGTAGAAGGAGAACAAATGGCTTTGCAAGCTTTGCAAGTTGCAGAGGAAAAAATAAGATACACAACTTTAAATCCTAAGAAATTATGACAGTCACTGAATTAATTGTCAGGTTAACCCAGGCTCCTCCCAATGCCAAAGTAATTGTCAGGGGATACGAAAATGGGTACAACGATGTTTTTGAACTTAGAAGTTTATTTGTCAGGCAGAATCCAGAAGCCAAATGGTATGATGGTGAATATGAAAAGTCGGAAGCAACGACTGGTATTGAAGCGATTGAAATTTATGGTGAAAATAAAATATCTGAATAATGCCAATTTTCCATTTATGATAGATCGGAATGCCCCATGCCCGTGCGGTAGCGGAAAGAAAGCGAAAAAATGTTGTCACAGCAATTAGTATGAGGCCTAAACCTAAATGTGGAATATTTATTGGTCTAACTGGCCTCTTTCTTGCAGACACAACAAAATAAATAATTACCCCCACCGTAACCACCGCTGTCGAAATAAATGCTGCTTCGGCTCCAAAATTATACCAGATCATTCTGAAAATTTCATTCTAATGGATATTATTTATTTTTAGCATGTTGCGAATTAAACTGGGCACTTCAGAAACAACTTGACAGTAATGTTTCTGCGATGTTCCCGTTACGAAATATACGTTTTGGTGAATATCAATTACATTTCCAGCACCTTGCCCAACAGCCCCAATATCACATCCATCGTCTTAACATCAAGCTTTCCGATAAATTCTGCTTCTCGGTTCTTCCAATCCAGACTTTTTATCTGATCGACCAAAATAACACCTGAAATCGGGAAATTTACAGGAACGGCAACTTCAAAAGGATATCCTTTTACTCTGGAAGTTATGGGGCAAAAGATAGCAAGGCCAACAACCTTGTTGTAATTGTCGTTCGATAAAACGACGGATGGCCGGCGACCACCCTGTTCCCTTCCAGTTTGAGGTTGAAAATTTAGCCAAACCACATCTCCTCTTTGAGGAAAATATTTTTCAATATTTACCATATTTCGTTGCCTATCGGTCCATCCGTTTTGATTTCGTAATGCACATTATCTTCCGAAATCAACGAAATCAATTCATCAATTGAATATTCATTTTTGTGTTTCGGAACTATAGTAATAGTATCTCCATCTATTTTGATCTCAATCGAAGAACCTTCGGTAATCCCTGCTTGTGTCGAAAAAGATTTAGGAATGCGAACCCCCAAACTGTTACCCCATTTTTTTACTTTAGTTTCCATAGTTGTATAAACATTGAATATACAAATTTGGTATTTTATTTTTGATCTCAATACCTAAAGCGAATATTTCTTCATCTCAAATTTTCATACATTTGAAGAAAAAAGAACATGAGCACAAAAGAACTTCAGGAAAGTATCATTCAAAAGATTCGCACTACTAAAGACGATGAGCTTCTCAATTATCTGAACCAACTTTTGAGTAATGAAGATGACCAAAATACGTATAAACTTTCGGACTTTGAAAAAAATATGCTTGCAGAAAGTGAAGCTGATTATTTGGCCGGAAGAATCATTTCTAATGAAGATGTAAACTTACGAAATGAAGAATGGCTAAAAGAATAATATGGACAGATCGGGCTGATAAAACTTTTACCAAGATTCTTGAGTTTTATGTTGAGCGAAATGGTTCAAAAACATATAGTCGTAAACTTAATAAGGAAGTTCAAGTTTTATTGTCGGTTATATCAAAACAACCTCATATAGGAACAAAAACTGAAAAGGAAAGATTTCGTATTCTTATTCGAGGTAATTATAAGATTTTCTATGAAGTTGACGAGACCAAAATATTCGTACATCTGATTTGGGATTGTCGGCAAAATCCAGAAGATTTCAATATCTAAACAAAAGGCACAAAGCCATCGGAATTCTCCGTGTCTTTGTGCCTTGGTGTTTATATTCTATCAGGATTATGCCTGCGAAATAGCAACCGCTACAGCAACCGAAGCTCCAACCATTGGGTTGTTACCCATTCCGATCAATCCCATCATCTCAACGTGAGCCGGAACTGAAGATGAACCGGCGAACTGAGCGTCGGAGTGCATACGTCCCATGGTGTCGGTCATACCGTAAGAGGCAGGACCTGCGCCCATGTTGTCAGGATGCAAAGTACGGCCGGTACCGCCACCTGAAGCTACCGAGAAGTATTTCTTTCCCTGTTCGATGCATTCTTTTTTGTAAGTACCTGCAACCGGGTGCTGGAAACGTGTTGGGTTGGTTGAGTTACCGGTGATAGATACATCAACTCCTTCACTGTGCATAATGGCCACACCTTCGCGAACATCGTTGGCACCATAGCAATTTACTTTTGCTTTGTCGCCTTTTGAATAAGCAATGCGTTGTACTTCTTTCAACTCACTGGTATAATAATCGAAATCAGTTTCAACATATGTGAAACCGTTGATACGAGCGATGATTTTAGCGGCATCTTTACCCAAACCATTCAGGATAACTCGCAAAGGTTCAGTGCGCACACGGTTTGCCGATTTGGCAATACCAATGGCACCTT
>JAUYTA010001056.1 GCA_030695265.1 Bacteroidota bacterium | reverse complement strand
CGCCCATTTCATTCAGAAAAAACCGACCTTCCTCGGTAAGTTCGTAATATTTACGCGGGGGGCCCTGGGTCGATTCTTCCCACTTGTACGACAGCAAACCGTCGTTCTTCAGCCGGGTAAGCAGCGGATAAAGTGTTCCTTCCACCACAATCATTTTAGAGCTTTTCAATTCCTCGATGATGTCGCTTGCATACAAAGGTTTCCCGTCGATTACCAGCAAAATGCAGTATTCGAGCACCCCTTTGCGCATTTGAGCTTTTGTATTGTTCAGATCCATTGTTTTTCCTCCTTAAAATTAATTGTTTTCATGGCTTTGAGTTTTGTTTCTGTTTTTCTGTTTTCTGAACACGTTTTCTTGTTTTTTGAATCTTTGTTTTCTTGTTTTTCTGCTGGTAAGACGAACGTTTTTTGGTTTCGTTACAATTGCAAGGAACTTTTTTAAAACCTTTACCTTCTCTTACCTTGTTATTGGCTTTACAAACATACAACATTTAAATGGTTCTATGCAACACAAAGTACTAAATTTTTCAACATTTTTTGAAAAAAAATTTAACTGTCAGATAAATAGAGTATTAATGATAAAAATATTTTTTGTCCTGAAGGAAAAATTTTAAAAAATGTGTTTCGGTATTGAGATATAGAACGATTAAGCCTTTGAAAAAAGGCTCCGGAGATAGTCAGGGCTTCACCCGAAGTGAAACCCTGACTGAAGAACCAAGATTTAATTGTTAACATCAACAGTCCGGCAAACCGGTTTCCTACCTGTCAGTTTTTAATTTACCTACTTTTGTAAAAGGTTGGTTGGTTCAGCAGAAAACGAAATGAGCAACCCTTTAGCGCACAATAAAATTTCATGGCAGTATTTAAACTTACAGCAACATCAGAAACCGCAGTCCCTCCTGAAAAAAGAAGGATGCGAATTGCTGTGGCTCTGTTCTATTTCAGTATGGGACTTTGTTTTGCCTCATGGGCAAGTCGCATTCCGGATATCAAAACAGCGCTTCTCCTGAGCGATGCTGCATTTGGAAGCATCCTGTTCGCCTTGCCGGTTGGTCAGTTTTTGATGATGCCCTTTTCAGGAAAACTGGTGACCCGCTATGGCAGCCACAAAGTGCTTTTGTATGCGCTACCGGTTTATACAATTTGT
>JAUYTA010000092.1 GCA_030695265.1 Bacteroidota bacterium | reverse complement strand
GATGCAATCGTGAAGGAATTTCCGGAGAAAGTTGAAGAATTAATTGAAGACAATGTTCCGCGTTTTGCAGTGGTTGGACGCCCGAATGTTGGCAAGTCATCGTTCATCAATGCGCTTACCGGCGAAGAACGAAACATTGTGAACGACGTTGCCGGAACAACCCGCGATGCCATTCATACCCGCTACAATAAATTCGGACACGATTTTTTCCTTGTCGATACCGCAGGATTGCGCAAACGTACCAAGGTAAAGGAAGACGTTGAATTTTATTCGGTGATGCGCTCGGTGCGAACCATCGAAGATTCGGATGTTTGTATGCTGATGCTGGATGCTACCCGCAACATGGAAGCGCAGGATGTGTCGATTTTTAACCTGATGGTGCGCAATAAAAAGGGTGTGGTAATTCTGGTCAACAAGTGGGATTTGATTGAGAAAGACAACGCGAGCACCAACGATTTCACCAAGCTAATTAAAGAGAGGGTTGCACCGTTTGTGGACGTTCCGATTGTATATATTTCGGCGCTTAGCAAACAACGAATCCTGAAAGCGCTTGAAACAGCAGTGGAAGTTTATGACAACCGCAGCAAAAAAATTAAAACTTCGGAATTGAATGAGGTTATGCTGAAAGCGATTGAAGCCTATCCCCCACCATCCATCAAAGGTAAATTCGTGAAGATTAAATATGTGGTTCAGTTGCCAAGCCAAACGCCAAGTTTTGCGTTTTTTGCCAATTTACCACAATACGTGAAAGATCCGTACCGCCGATATCTGGAGAATAAAATACGCGAGAATTTTAATTTTTCGGGAGTTCCGGTTCAGATTTATATCCGAAAGAAATAAAAGGGAAATTGAGAAATACTCAGCAGGTGACTTGGAGTCACCTGCTGAGTAACTGAAGTAAAGCCTAGTGAAATTATGAATCTGACGACTGAAAACATATTACTGGTAGGCTCGATATTACTTTTCATATCTCTTTTTGCTGGTAAAACCTCGTATAAATTTGGAGTTCCTGTTTTAATATTATTCCTGGCCATTGGTATGCTGGCTGGCTCGGAAGGAATTGGCGGTATCAACTACGACAATCCGAAAACTGCCCAGTTTATTGGAATCATCGCCCTTAATTTTATTCTCTTTTCGGGTGGTTTTGATACCGACTGGAAAACAGTAAGGCCCATCCTTTGGCATGGCATTTCATTGTCAACCCTGGGTGTGCTGATTACTGCTACTACTGTTGGCGTTTTCGTTTGGGCTGTTACCGATTTTACAATTTATGAAGGATTGTTGCTTGGATCAATTGTTTCATCAACCGATTCGGCGGCTGTATTTTCTATTTTACGATCAAAAAGCATTGCCCTTAAAGGTAATCTTCGGCCTACGCTAGAACTCGAAAGCGGAAGCAATGACCCAATGGCCTATGTTCTGACCATTGTGTTGACCGGATTTGTTGTTAGCCAGGATGCCAGTTTTATAAGCACAATTCCTTTTCTCCTGAAACAGTTATTAATCGGTGGTGTACTTGGTTTTGCTTTTGGAAAGCTTGGAAAAATAATAATCAACGGAATCAAGCTCGATTTTGAAGGTTTGTACATTGTATTGATTATCGCCATTATGTTTTTCAGCTTCTCGGCAACCGATTTTGTTGGTGGAAACGGATTTCTAGCAGTATATATTTGTGCTGTTTACCTCGGCAATCATGATCTGATCCACAAAAAGAAGTTTATCAAATCGTTCGACAGTTTTGCCTGGTTGATGCAAATTGTATTGTTCCTTACATTGGGACTTCTGGTATTTCCAAGCGAAGTACTTCCGGTGATTGGTATTGGCATGGTTATTTCCATCTTTCTAATACTGATTGCAAGACCGATGGGTGTTTTTTCAAGCTTAATCTTCTTTAAAGGGCAAAATAGGGGTAAATTGTTTATCTCCTGGGTTGGCTTACGTGGCGCTGTACCAATAGTTTTTGCTACCTATCCGCTCATTGCAGGCGCCGAAAAAGCGCACATGATATTCAATATTGTATTTTTTATCTCTCTCACTTCAGTATTAATACAAGGCTCATCGCTTCCACTTGTTGCTAAATGGTTAAAGCTCACCATTCCTGAAAGTGCAAAACAATTGACCCAAACAGATATTGAATTGTCGGATACCATCAAAGAAATGCTAACCGAATTGATCATTCCGAAAAATTGCAATTCTATTGGGAAGCAAATTGTTGAACTGGGATTGCCCAAGACCACATTGATCTCGATTATCCAGCGGGATAATAAGTTCATTACGCCAAATGGTTCAACGATATTGGAACTGAATGACAAGCTATTTATATTGTCAGAAAACAAGGAGGATTTAAACAGGGTATTTGACTGTCTTGAAATGAAAACACCTGAATTATTGCCCGAAACAGAAGACTATGTGCTATAAGCTGATTGTCCGTTTGCAAACCTATTTGGCATTTTGCATCAGTCAATTATTGTCAATTATTGTCATTCGGTTGTGCTTTCCAGACAACTTAATGACTACCTATGACAATTGAATGACTTTCATTGACAATGGATAAATTTACTGAAATCCATTATTGGAATAGAGACTATGCTCGCTGTCATTACTTATTCTACCTGCGACAATTGTGCAATCCGTTCCGGTTTCCCCAGAACATAAACGATATCATTTAGGCTGAAAATAAAACCGGCACCCGGATTTTCCAGAATTTCACCATCTCTTTTCACTGCCACAACGGTAAGCCCATATAGTTTACGCAAACGAATTTCTTTCAGCGAATTTCCCGGAAATATCTCATAATTACCTGCTTTTAAGGCGACAATTTCAACATCAGGAATCATATCTGTCAGTGAAACTGAATCGTTTTCCTCCTTTTCCAGAAAAATGCCATAGTTGTCGTCCCTGATGCGTGAAATGGCTGCTTCTATTTCGCCTTTCGGGATCAGTAATTTTTTCAAAACCCGTTCAAAAAGCTCGATGGCAGTTTCAAATTCTTCAGGAATCACCTGATTGGCGCCCATTTGATAGAAATCCTGGATATTGGTAACATATTTTGACCTGACAATAATATAGGCATGTCGGTTTAATTCCCTTACTTTTGAGATAATTCCCAGTGCTGTAATGGTTTCACCGATACTGACCACCACAATTTCGGCAGTTTGGGTATGCGCTTTTCGGAGAATCGGTTCGTTCAGTGCATCTCCATAAATCACCGATTCGCCTTTCAATTGCCTTTTACGTGCATCAGCCGGATCAAAAACGATGGACACATATGGCAGTTTCATTCGGTTGGCCATTCTCGAAAGGTTTAGCGAACGCGAATCTTTACCAATCAACACAATGTGGTTTTGCATTTCAGGAACGTCAATTTCCTGAAGCGGGAACAAGCCATTGACAAGTAGCGGTGGAATCGGCAGTTTTAACATCAGGTTGGCTGCAGGTTTGGAAATCAGGATTACAAAAGGAGTAATCGACATTGAAACGATCGTAACCGCCAGAAAAAGCTGATAATAAAAATCAGTAAGTATCTGGTAGCTTTGACCAACCTTTGCAAGGATAAACGAAAATTCGCCGATTTGAGCCAGAGCCAATCCCACAACAATGGTTCCCCTGAAAGTATGCCCGAGCACAAAAGCGGTACTTCCTGCTACCAGTGTTTTTATCACCATTACAAGTAATACAGTTGCCAGGACCAGAATCAAATTGTCGAAAACAAAACTAAGATCGAGCATCATCCCGATGGAAACAAAAAAGAAACTGGTAAATGTGTCTTTAAACGGAAGGACGTGACCAAAGGCATCCTGACTGTATTCCGAGCGCGAAATCATCAGACCCCCCAGGAAGGCGCCAAAAGCAAGCGACATTCCCATTTCGGCAGTTAACAATGCCACGGCAAGACATATCAGCAAAATGCTCATCAGAAACAATTCCTTATTTTTTGTGAGGGCGATCATATGCAGCACTCTAGGCATTATCCAGCGGTTACCCACATAAACCAGGGCAATAATACCAATGGTTTTTAATCCAAGAATTAACAAATCGGAGCCAATATGGCTAGTCTGACCTCCAAGCATCGGGGTCAGTAAGATCAAGGGAATAAGAATAATATCCTGAAAAACCAGGATTCCAACAACTGTCCGGCCATAATTGGAAGTAAGTTCGCCCCGTTCCTGAAGAATTTTAAGCACCAGGGCGGTACTGCTCAGTGCGGTAAGAAAACCAACAAACCAGGCGGCCTCCCAACTCAGGTCGTACATCCGTGAAACAACCGCGGTAATACCGGCAGTAAATAACAATTGGGCAAACCCGCCAAAAAAAAACAATCTTCCGGATTTTGATCAGATGGTTGAGCGAGAATTCGAGCCCGATGGTAAACATCAGAATAATAACACCGAGTTCGGCCATAAATTCAATATCGTGTGGCGACCGGATAATTCCGAATAAAGAGGGGCCAACCACAATGCCGGTCAGTAAATACCCAATGATGGTCGGGATTTTAATCCGCGTAAAAAGGTAATTCACCGCCGTCGAAAAGGCGAAGATGATGACTATATCTATTAAGATGCTCAATTCCATGGCCGCAATTTACTTGAAATTCTGCAAAAGC
>JAUYTA010001039.1 GCA_030695265.1 Bacteroidota bacterium | reverse complement strand
GCCGGACTAAACCTGATGGGGCGGCTGGCAATAATTGAAAAATCTGCCATGGACGAACTTTTTGAGCCATTTTTCGACGTTTTGTCACCTTTATCGAAAGACCAGAATCTGAAACAGGTTTTTTACCGCTCGTTTATTCTGCTTGGTATGAAAAGTCAGGCCATGAATGAAAAAGCGATTTTGTTTGCCGAAGGATTGAAAGAGCTTGATTCACTGACAAGTAAGACTTTGAGCGAGATGATTCAGAATGAACTGCGAAGTGAATATGTACAAAACCTTTTTGTTAAGAATACTTAATACTGTCAGGCATTCGCTGAAGAATATTTATTTTGGTACAGTTTTTATGAAAAGAGTTGAAATTTAAATTTAAAAACAATGGATATTACAAAATCATCAAATCCGGTATTCGGAAAAGATATATTTAATCAGTCGGCAACCAACACCAGCGACGGAGTGATGACCGTTAACGGAACCATTAACAAAACTGGTTTAATGTTGCTGATTGTTGTTTTTGCTGCCACTTTTACCTGGCGCAAATTTATGGGTGCAATTGATCCTGCCATGCCGGGAGCAATGCCTCCGGGACTAATCGGCTGGATGATCGGCGGTGCAATCGGCGGTTTTATAACTGCATTGATCACAGTTTTCAGCCCACGCCGTGCAGCAATGACTGCCCCAATTTATGCCGTTTTCCAAGGCTTGTTCCTCGGAGCAATTTCGGCAATGTTCGAAGCCATGTATCCCGGACTGGTGATGCGTGCCGTTTCGCTTACATTTGGCGTATTCTTTATCATGCTTTTGCTGTACCGTTCAGGAACCATCCGTGCCACTGAAAAATTCAGGACTGTAATTTTTGCAGCCACAGGTGGTATCGCCCTTGTTTATCTGGTTAGTTTTGTCGCCGGAATGTTCGGGGCAAATTTCGGATTCATGCATGGAAGCAGTATGATCTCAATCGGATTCAGTCTGGTAGTCGTAGTAGTTGCAGCACTCAACCTAATCCTCGATTTCGACATGATTACTAAAGGAGCAAATGCCCGCGCCCCAAAATACATGGAATGGTATGGCGCTTTTGGCCTGATGGTAACGTTAATCTGGTTATACCTCGAAATGCTTCGTTTGCTTTCCAAATTATCAAGCCGCGATTAATTCTGAATTCATCCGAAAATATCGTTATTAATTTGTTGATTATTAAGCGTTCGGATGGAACTCTCATGCCAGTAAGCCTCCACTTCGAACAATATTTTCATTCCCTTTTGTGCCGCTTCCTTATAAATTATTTCCGCGGCATGCTCGTTTCATTTGAAATAAAATATTTGCAGGGACTTCGGTCCCTGTTTTTGTTTGTAGTTGTTCGTGCCTTTTATTCCGGGTTCCAATGGATCACATGATTTTTTTTGCAAGTGTTTTTCAAAACCAAAAATTCAGTGATGTTTTTTTAGTGAAAAACCTTAGTAACTTAGATCAGCCCCGAAATTTTAACCTTATTTACCTTGTGATTTTGCTCAGAATACGACCACTTCCTGACCTGTCCCGATCCCTCAGCGATTTTTCAGGTGCTTTTCATTTTAGTATAAGCTGTATAATTTACTCATTTAGAATTGGTTAATCTGTTTTTCAATAGGATTAAATAGGACGGCATTTTTTTTCATTATTAATAAGGTAATAAGGTTGATTTTTCCCCTGTTCGTCTTTCTACTAAGGTTTGATGGAGAAAAATAAGGTTTTTTTGAGGATATAAAAACCTTATTTTCAATTTTTTAACCTTAGTAGAAAAGTTGCACATGTGATTTTCACCTTATTACCTTATCTGTCGCAGCTAAAATAAATAATGAATAATAAAAATGGATACCGCCATTTTTAGAGTGGAATTTGGCACAGTCAATCAGCTTGTTTTAAATCTATTAATACTTGCAACTAAAATTTTTAGTAAATAAACTATAAAGAATAGTTTGCAAACTAAAAAATATAGTTATATTTGAGCAAAGCTTTACAACTATGAAACATCTCACCAATCGTGAAGAAGAAATTATGGAAATCTTTTGGGAAAAAGGTTCTCTGTTTGTCAAAGAGGTTATTGATCTGCTGACAGACCCCAAACCGCACTACAACACCATTTCGACTATTGTGCGTGGACTCGAGGAAAAAGGTTTTGTTGGCCACGAACAGTTTGGAAATACGCACCGCTACTTTGCGGTTATTTCGCGCGAAGAATTCAGCCGGAATACCCTAAAAAGTATGGTGGGCAAATACTTCAATCAATCGTATGCCTCGGTGGTTTCGATGTTTGTGCAGGAAGAAAAAATTTCGCTGGAAGAGATTCAGGAACTGATCAGGCAGGCAGAGAACGCCAAAAAGGATTTGTAAACATTCCGAGTCCGACTTCAAGTC
>JAUYTA010001031.1 GCA_030695265.1 Bacteroidota bacterium | reverse complement strand
GTCAGATTATCCTTGTGCGGACCGGCCCAGTGTTTCACATTTCGTGAGCCGCTTATATTCACACAGCAACTGGCGCCAATCTGGTCGGCCAAAGCCAGCGAATCAATGCATTTCTGGATGGCTTTGCCGGCTGTTTCCTTATCAGGAGAAATCGGATTGCTCCACGCTCCCACTTCCGAAATCACTATGTCATTATTTGCGGCTGCGGTTTTGTAGGCATTGACCAATACAGAATCTGCACCCGGCGAAACCGGACAATAAGCTGCCCGATAACCCAGTTTTTTGAGTGCGACAACCCACTCTTCAGGAGAATTGTACTTTTCAAAAACCGGTCCGCCCAAACGAACTTTAGATTGGGTAGTCGAAGTCGCGGCCAATTCGGTAGGCATTGCAGAAATTGCTGCTATTCCGAAGGCTGACAATGAAATAAAGTTTCGTCGTTTCATAAAATCTGTATAAAACCACATAGGCACATAGTTCACATAGAAAATAAACTATGTTCCCTATGTGCCTATGTGGTTATTCTTTAATGTTTGCAATTTGACTTCAATTTTCTTCCACAATCAAAACATCCCAAGGCCCAATTTCGAGGCTTGCTCCTGAAGAAACAGCTTTTCCGGCTACCAGTTCGGTTCCGGCTTTGTGCGGATAAACCAAACTTGATTTTTGTGACGCATAATTGTAGTAATAATGCACTTTTTTACCTGCCTCGTTCACACCGCGTTTGGTAACAAGCGGCCAGTGCAGATCCTGATTAACGGTTTTAATGCCTGCCCTATCAAGTCCTTCCAATAAAATTTTCTCCTGAATAATATCCGAAACACCGGTTCCTTCGTAAAGCAAAGTTCCTTTTCCGAAGTTATTGATGGTGATGGCCGGATATTTTCCAAAGTGAGGATGATCGTAATATGCCAGTGTTTTCGCGGTTTCAGGAATCAGGTATTCACCCCAATCGTACACTTTGTTCGAAGCTTCGTCAACTTTAAACGGATTGTCTTTCAGACTCAATTCCTTGAAGACAGTGAATTCCTGGTAATAAAAA
>JAUYTA010001027.1 GCA_030695265.1 Bacteroidota bacterium | reverse complement strand
CACAATTTCGATGAAGTGATTTTTGTAGCGGTCGAGCCGCATGGCTGCTTTCAATTCAGTCACAACTCCGTCAATCCGCGCATTCAGGAAACCTGTCTTCAGGATTTGCTCGAACAATTCGCGGTAATGACCTTTGCGGCCTTTCACAATCGGCGCCAATATCAGGATTCGCTTTCCGGAGAATGAAGTTTTTATAAGGTTAATGATCTGGTCGTCGGTGTATTTCACCATTTTTTCGCCGGTGTTGTACGAAAAAGCTTCACCAGCCCGTGCATACAAAAGTCTCAGAAAATCATAAATTTCTGTAACTGTACCAACCGTTGAACGCGGATTTTTATTGGTGGTTTTTTGCTCAATGGCAATCACCGGACTTAATCCGGTGATTAAATCGACATCCGGCCTTTCCATGGTGCCCAGAAAAGATCGCGCATAAGCCGAAAACGTTTCGATGTATCGGCGCTGTCCTTCAGCATAAATGGTATCGAAAGCCAGCGATGACTTTCCGCTACCGCTCAAACCAGTAATAACGGTAAGTTTATTTCTCGGAATTTCAACATTTATATTTTGTAGATTGTGGACACGGGCTCCATGAACCACAATCAGACCTTCTTCTTCCGTTAAATTTTCAGGAGAATGTATATTTTCTAATTTCAACATCTAATTCTTTTTTGTTCTAAAACCTTCTTCCGGAATTTTAATATCATAAGTCTTTCGGGTGGGGTTTTTCAGTAGCGTGTCCCTCAGCCAGGGATTAAACATTTTCAGGATTTTATAATTGATTCCATTTTCAAGAGCAAAGTCTGCCCAACTCAAAACCGGACCTTTTACTTCAACAGATTTGGTTTCAATAATCGGATAAAACTGGTCTTTTTCTACACTAAAACCATATTTCCCGGGGTCTTCCATCACCAGTTTAAACGCAAGGATGCGGAATACGTAACGGGTTGTTTCTTCAACAAAAAACAAATCGTAATAACTTCTGACTTTTTGATTGTTGATGTTGTTGACAACCCTGGTTCTGCCCCCATTGTATGATGCAGCAACCAGCGACCAGCTTCCGAACCGGTCGTATGCCGACTTCAGGATTCGGCAAGCTGCTTCGGTCGATTTTTCGACATGATACCGCTCATCAACTTCGGCGTTTATTTCCAGACCGTTTTCTTTCGCAGCTGATTCGAGTATCTGCCACATACCAACTGCTTTGGCTGGTGAAACGGCACGCGGATCGAAACCACTTTCTGCAACAGCGAGGTATTTAAAATCTTCAGGAACTCCTTGCGACTTCAGAATTGGCTCGATAATGGAGAAATAGCGTGGAGAATTTTTAATATAGCGGATAGTTTGGGAATGAAAATATACCGTGGACAACAATTCGCGGTCGAGATTTTCACGCACATCGAAATATTCCATTGGGACTTTTTCGCCTGCAAAAGTGAGCTCTTTTGGCAACTCAACCGGGGTAAACAAGTGTGTTCCGATTGAATCGGGCGCCTGACGATTGCTGTTTGAACACGCGGTAAAGGGTAAAACCAACACAACCGGAAGTGCCATCAATAATTGGGAGAACCGGGTAAATATTTTAAAATCCATAATTACTTTTCAAAATTCGACAATTTGCAAAAATAGCTGATTTATTTTCCTCAGTCAACAAACCTTGCTCTTTATATTAAAAATAATGAATATCCGTAATATTACCCAATGTCATAAAAGTCATTCAATTGTCATTTGGTAGTCATTAAGTTGCCAGGAAATGACCACAGAATGACCATGAATGACTACAACTGACTGACGGAAAATGTCAAATAGATATGCAAACGGACAGTCATATTAAAAATAAAACCGGGCAGAAAATCGACCGGTTTTTTATGAGAGGATACCACAGTACTTCGTAGTCCCAAATTGCATTGCGGACTGTTTTGACATTGAAACGAAGATATTGTCTAAATATTTTTCAGGCTGAAATAATTATATTTATTTAACAATTTTACACAATCCAGACCGTTATATTTGCAAACATAAACAACCCAAAAATTCACACAATTTCCTGAAATGAGAAAATCATCTATCTTCTTTATTCTATTCTTTCTGACTCAACTTGCTTTCTCACAAACATTCACCATTCGCGGTTTTGTTACCGACCAAACCAATGGAGAACGCTTGTTGAATGCCAATGTTTACGAACAGAAAATCCTGCGTGGAACCATTACCAATAACTTCGGGTTCTACAGTCTTACATTGCCCAAAGGCAATTATTCAATCGCCTGTTCTTTTGTGGGCTATCAATCCCAATTACTGGATTTAAACTTGCAAAAAGACACGATCATTGATTTCAAATTAGCGACAATAGCTGATTTAGATGAAGTTACTGTTCTCGGTCAGAAAGTTGAATCGAAACTTACTAGCACTCAAATGAGCCGGGTGGATATCCAGATGGACAAAGTTCAAAGTTTGCCTGCATTTTTGGGCGAAGCAGACGTGATAAAAACCATACAGCTTTTACCGGGCGTGCAATCGGGAACCGAAGGAACCAGCGGTTTGTATGTTCGTGGTGGCGGCCCTGATCAGAATTTAATTTTACTCGACGATGTTCCGGTATACAATGCTGAGCATCTATTTGGGTTCTTTTCAGTTTTCAATCCTGATGCAATTAAAAGCGTATCGTTTTATAAAGGCGGATTTCCGGCAAGGTTTGGTGGCAGATTGTCTTCTGTTCTCGACATCCGCATGAAAGACGGAAACGAAAAAGAGTTGCACGGTAACTTTTCAATTGGGCTGATTTCTTCGAAAATAAACCTTGAAGGTCCGTTGGTGAAAGACAAAACCACTTTTAACTTTTCGGCCCGAAGAACTTACGCTGATTTGCTTGCACGTCCATTTATGATATCAAGTTCAAACGGAGACGATGTTGGCGGATACTTTTTTCATGACTTGAACATGAAGATCACCCATAAGTTTTCGGATCGCAGCCGGGTTTATTTAAGCGGATATACCGGACGTGACAAGGCTTATTACCGAGGCGACTCGAAATACATCAATATAAATGAGGATAATACTGAAGAAACAATACAAACCAAGGATAAATTTTCGTTGGGCTGGGGAAATATTACCACCGCTTTGCGTTGGAATTACATCTTCAGTAATAAATTATTTGCCAACACAACCATCACTTACAGCCGGTATTTATTTGATGTGATGGAAAATACAACCAATAAAAATCTCACAACAGGTAAAATACTTGACGAATTTGGCCTGAACTATAAATCGGGAATTGAAGATTTTGGGTTTAAAATGGACTTCGATTATTTTCCGGCGCCCAATCACCGGGTGAAATTCGGCGGTAGCATCATTGATCATACCTTCAGGCCCGGCATTCTGGCTTTTAAAGAAAGCGACCGGGAAAGCACTGCAAAAATTGACACCGCCTTTGGAAACCCAAACATACGAGCACAGGAAATGTACGCCTATATTGAAGACAATTTTGATTTGAGCGCACGTCTATCGGTGAATGTGGGTCTTCACACTTCCGGTTTTTTGGTTGACGACACTTTCTACGCATCATTGCAGCCACGGTTATCGGCACGGTTTATGGCCAGCGACCGTCTTTCGTTGAAAGCTGCCTACTCGAAAATGAGCCAGAACATTCACTTGCTTTCTTCATCAACCATCAACCTGCCAACCGATTTATGGCTGCCAACAACCAAAAAAGTAAAACCGCAGACTTCGCATCTATTTGCTTTGGGCGGAGTTTACAAGGTTAATCCTGCAATTGATTTCAGCATTGAAGGTTTTTACAAGTCGATGACCAACTTGCTTGAATACAAGGAGGGAGCATCGTTTGTGGGTGCAACTACCGGATGGGAAGACAAAGTGGAATTGGGGAAAGGCTGGTCGTATGGCGCCGAATTCCTGCTTGAAAAAACCATTGGAAAAACAACAGGCTGGATTGGATACACCTGGTCGAAAGCCGAGCGCCAGTTCGATAACCTGAATTGGGGACGAAAATTTTATGCGCGGTACGATCGTCGCCACGATGTTAGTTTTGTGATGACTCACAAATTCTCGAAGCGTTTTGATGTGGGTATGACCTGGGTTTACGGCACGGGGAATGCGGTTACACTTCCTACCCAGAATGTAAGTGCTGCTAATACGCCTTACTTGCAATATGTCTATCCAACCTACGAATATTTCGGACAACGAAACAATTACCGGATGCCATCCTACCACCGAATGGATGTAGGATTCAACTTCCACAAACAGAAAAAACACGGCATCCGCACCTGGAACCTTAGCTTCTACAATGCGTATTCGCGACAAAATCCATTCTTCCTGTATTTTGAACAAACATCAGAAGCAGAGTATGAGCAAACAGGCAAAACGAAAAAGCTAAATCAATTGAGCCTTTTCCCAATTATTCCTTCCATTTCATACAGTTACAAATTTTAATTTCCTGAAACCATGAAACGATATCTATTCATCATTTTACTACTCGCAACGATTTTTTCGTGTATAAAAACCCTCGATTTTGACGAAGCAAACAACGAAAGCCAATTGGTTCTGAACAGCATCATTTGGCCTGACTCCGCTTTTTCTGCAAGCATCAGCAAAAGCACTTCCATTTTATCAGGTAACCAAGTGGGTCAGATTACGGGCGGAACACTGGATTTGTACGAAAATGGCACATTGCTGACACAAATTACTTCGCCAACTGGTCAGTTTTATGCTTCAGGAATTAAACCCAAAGCAGGTAAAAGTTACCGGATTGTTGT
>JAUYTA010001026.1 GCA_030695265.1 Bacteroidota bacterium | reverse complement strand
ATTTGTGCAGCCAGTGAATAAATCCCGCTGATTGAGGTATTGCCGTCATCGGTTTCCAGAAACAGCCGGTCAGCAGGAAGAAGTTTCAAAATATCCTTTTTGCGTTGATCAGAGAGCAACTTTTCGCCAACAGAAAAATAAAAATTGTGCCTCAAAAGTTGCAAAGCTGTTTGATGATTGCCATGAAAACCATGTATAATCCATGGAATGTCTGATCTCGTTTCCTTCTTGATTTTCATTAGTTCCGGAAACGCCCGTACACAATGAATAATCAGAGGTTTAGAATGATTTTTAGCAATCTCAATCTGCTTCCTGAAATAGAATTTCTGCATTGCGAAGTCAACCGACACCAATCGGTCGAGACCGCATTCGCCGACTGCAAGCATGTTTTTTTGACCCGTTGCAAGCTCAATTGCTTCCAAACATTCTTCCGGATCGGACAGCCCGATATGCCATGGGTGAAGTCCTGCTGAGTAGTATGATTTATCATTCAGAAAAGGTAAATCCTGTGCAAAAATATTCAGTATCCGGATAGAAACTTCACTTTTTACCTGATGGGTGTGAATGTCAATTTCAAACATAGTACAGCGGTTAAAAGGTCAAATTTACCTGAATTTGAAACATTTTGAATCCAATAAGATAATTTATCTTATTTTTGAAATTCAATGGTTTCAGAAAATGATTTTATTTAAAACTATAACCACCTTCATATTTCTTCTGATCCTTTTTCCGATAATGGTAAAAGGACAAATCTCGCAAGGTGGAACTCCCGTTCGTATCGAAAAACTTAAATCAGTTTTTACGGACGATTTGATCATTTTACCATCAGTTGATCATTTTAAGCTTCGGCAGGCCTCTTTTCGCGATCCAGCTGAGTCAATGCTCAAACCGTTTCAATTTGCCCATCCTTTTGATGTTTCATTTAACCTGAAAAATTCGGGAAAGTGGTATTCTGATAATGAGTTGAATGTCTGGCAATTGAGAATAAGGTCGGAGGGAGCTTATTCGCTAAATGTAATTTTTGGTCGTTTCAAATTGCCCGAAAATGCCCGGCTTTTCCTGATTGGCGCCAATAGCGGCGAGATTAAGGGGGCTTACACTTCAGCAAATAATTCAATTAGTCAGGTACTTGCAGTTGAACCATTGGCTGATGACGAATTGATTATTCAATACGAAGAACCCAAAGGAGCGTCATTCCCAGGTGAAATCGAAATTTCAAGGGTTTCACATGATTTTATCGGGGTTACTGCCTCCGGAACCCACCGTCCACTTGGAATATCTGGTGCATGTAATGTAAATGTGAATTGCGATGTTGCTGATGGAACCGAAGAAATCAGGGATGCTGTTTGCCGGATAATCATAGCTGGTACCGAGATTTGCACCGGAACACTCATGAACAATACCAGGCATGACAGAACGCCATTTTTGTTAACAGCCAATCATTGTATCAACAACGAAAGAAATGCAAGTTTATCGGTATTTCTTTTTAATTACGAAGCGCCATCCTGTGTTTCCATTGATAGTGATGTGAGCCGTTCATTGTCAGGAAGCAGTTTAAAAGCCTCATTTGACAGTCTTGATTTTGCGTTGGTGCAGCTCAATAACTCAGTTCCTTATGCTTTCAGGCCTTATTTTGCCGGCTGGAACCGAAAGACGCAGGCACCATCGTCATCTGTAAGTATCCATCATCCGTTAGGCGATATTAAAAAGATTGCGATTGACAAAGATATTGCACAGACTGCAACATTTAACTCAAGTTACGTAGCCAGAGGATTCTGGAAGATTTTGCGTTGGGACAATGGTGTCACAGAAAGTGGTTCTTCCGGAGGGCCTTTGTTTGACCAGAATAAACAAGTAATTGGCACATTAACTGGCGGGGCTGCTACTTGTCAGGTTCCAACAAATGATTTTTTTGAAAAATTTTCTTTGGCCTGGGATTACAGAAAAGAAACAACCAAACAGTTAAAATTCTGGCTCGATCCGGTAAATTCGAATGTTGAAAAACTGGATGGTTTGTCGCCCGCTGCCGGTACTACCCTCTGCAAACCCTTCACCAATATAAAAGATAAGGACAGTTATGCTGCCATTCAAATTATAAATGGATTCACAAAAAAAGGATATTTCAGCGGTTCGAACCTTGCAGGTTTCACTGATTTCGCTGAGCAATTTACATCTACAAAAAACTGTGAAGTTCAGGGCATTTCGCTTGGAATAGCCAAGGTTAAAACCAATCCATTGTTTGCACAATCATTCATTAATGTTCAGGTTTACGAAGGAAATGAGCTCCCGGAAACACTGTTATATTCCGAAAAATATGACATTAAAAAATTCTGGGTTGATGGAATGAATTATTTGAAGTTTAAAAGCCCGGTAAAAACCAATGGCAAGTTCTTTATTTCTTATAATATTGACGAATTACATGAAGGCGACACGCTGGCTGTCTATATGGCCAACCGGAAATCTGACTCGACAAATAGCTTTTACCTGAAAAATCAGTCGGGCTGGGTGACTTATAATTCTCAAAATCTGAGTGGCGATGGATCGGCCTTACTTACTGAACTAATTGCCTGTAATGTTGATACTTTATCGGTTGATTCAGTAATAATCGATAAAGACATCAAAGCTATATTTTACCCAAATCCGCTCAAAGGAAATATGAATTTGACAGTTAAAACTGCTGATGAGATTAACTGCCCGGAAGATGTGGCTGTTTATGATCTGCTTGGTAAATTGCAAAATATTTCGTGCATTTCTAATGGATCTAATGAACTGATGCTGAATTTCTCAGGTAAAAGACCCGGACTTTATTTTGTTCATATTGAAGCTGGTGGCCAGACAATAGTGGGTAAAATTGCATATATCCCTTAATTTTGCACTTTTCGATTCAAAATGAAGATCAGAATACTTTTACTTTGTGTGCTCATTTCAGGATTGTTTTCATGTGGTAATCTACCACATAAGCAAATCAAACCTGATTCAAATCAGTTTGCCCACGGATTTCACATCGTCAAAATGGGAGAGATAACCCGGCTGGATGTTTTTAACCCCTGGGAAAATGCCCGGAATTTCATTTATTCCTATTACCTGATTCCTAAAAGTATTGATATTCCAGATTCTCTGGCCAACCGTGCAATTATCCGAACGCCGGTTGAAAAAGTGGTCGTTCTGTCAACAACCCACATTGGATTCATCCAGAAATTGGGATTGGAATCCACAATTATGGGCGTTTCAGGAAAAGACTTTGTTTCAAATCCAATTGTAAGAAGAGGCATTGAGCAAGGTTTGGTGCACGATGTGGGTTACGATCAGAACCTGAATTACGAGCTTTTGCTTCAAATGAAACCTGATTTGGTGATGGCTTACGGAATTGGTGCAGATGTAGCCGCCCATCTTTCGAAGATGAAAGATTTGAATATTCCGGTTGTAATTAATGCCGAATATCTGGAAGAAACGCCACTTGGCAGGGCTGAATGGTTGCTGTTTATAGCTTCATTCTATAATCAAACTGACTACGCACAACAGGTATTTAATGAGATTGTTATGGAGTACGATAGTATGAAAAAAATGGTATCGGAAAGCAAGCACAAACCACTTATTCTTTCCGGTTTGCCCTATAAGGACAACTGGTGGGTTCCGGGAGGAAAATCATACATGGCCAACCTGATTGCCGATGCCGGAGGTGATTATATATGGAAAGATAATCCAAGTCGCGAAAGTTTTGTTGTTTCGCTCGAAAATGCCATTATGAAGGCCACCCATGCCGATTTGTGGATCAATACCGGCCAGACAAACAGCATTCAGGATATTCTGGAAAGCGATGAAAGGTTTAAGATAATTCCGGCATTGCAAAAGAAGATGGTTTATAACGACAACAAGCAAATGAACCCGACAGGTGGCAACGAAGTTTGGGAAACCGGAGCAGCCAATCCGCAGGAAATATTGCGGGATCTGATTCATATTTTTCATCCTGAAATCAAGTCAGACAGTGCTTTTCACTATTACCAAAAACTGAACTGATGCTGAAAAACCTGCTGATTCCAAGAAATACACTGCTGTTTGGCTTGCTGGGTTTGCTTGCCACTCTGCTGTTTATTCTCGATATATTTTTCGGTTCGTTACTGATCCCGTTTAAAACCATTTTGCAGGTTCTTACAGGAACCGGTGATGTCAATCCTGAAATAAAAAGCATCATTGTTGACTTCAGATTGCCTAAAGCGATCACTGCGGTAATGGCAGGTATGGCATTGTCAATAAGTGGCTTGCAAATGCAAACAATTTTCAGAAATCCACTCGCTGGTCCTTTTGTTTTGGGTATCAGCGCCGGTGCCAGTCTGGGCGTTGCGATTTTGGTTTTGGGATTTTCATCCGTGTTTACACTGGGACTTTTTACCATTAGTGGCTCGTGGGCTTTGGTAATAGTAGCCTGGCTGGGTTCCGCACTTGTGCTGTTTCTGATTCTGGCCGTTTCAATCCGCATCAAAGATATTCTCACCATTCTGATTCTTGGAATGTTATTCGGAAGCGCTTCGGGCGCTTTGGTAAATATCCTTCAGTATTTCAGTAACGAGTCGATGCTTAAATCGTTTGTTATATGGACGATGGGAAGTTTGGGAAGTGTAACAAAGTCGCAGTTGAATGTGCTGATTCCTTCAGTAATTATCGGATTGTTTTTGAGCTTTTTCAGTATTAAATCGCTCGATGTGATGTTGTTGGGCGAACAATACGCAAAAAGTATGGGATTACGGGTTCGTAATGCCCGTTTTCTGGTATTTACCAGCACCAGTATTCTGGCCGGCAGCATCACTGCTTTTTGCGGCCCCATTGGATTTATCGGAATTGCAGTGCCGCACATTGGCCGTTTGCTGTTTAAAACAGCCCGGCATAAAATATTGATTCCTTCGAGTTTGCTGCTTGGTTCAATTGTAATGCTTTTAAGCGACATCGTTTCGCAAATGCCCGGCTACGAAAGTACTTTGCCAATTAACTCGGTAACTGCACTGGTCGGAATTCCTGTAATTATCTGGATTATTTTAAAAAACAGAAAATTTTCTTCGGTCTGATGAGCAACCAACAAGTAAATATTACGGTACGAAACCTTTCTGTGGGATACAAGAAGGGGAAAAGCTTTGTTGCCATCAAGGAAGGAATCAATGTGAATGCACATTCCGGAGAATTAATTGCATTGATTGGCAGTAACGGAATTGGAAAAAGCACTTTGTTGCGAACACTGACCGGTTTTCAGAAACCTTTGAACGGAGAAATACTGTTCAACGACCGGAAACTGGGCAGTTTCAGTATCAAGGA
>JAUYTA010001024.1 GCA_030695265.1 Bacteroidota bacterium | reverse complement strand
TACTTGATTTTCAGATCCATAATTTGTTCAGTCATCACCGGAATATCAATCAGGCTGATTGCCCAATCGACGGGTTTAATACAAACATGATCACTAAAACCAATTTCATCCAGACCTTTGGATATTGCAACCCTTACCATTTCTTCATATGAATCTTTCCCGTCAGACAGGATTGAATGCATGTGATAATCGACCATTCCAATCATTGTACGCTTTAATTTAAAGTAAAAAAACGATTTTCAAGTTTCTCCCAATGGGAATGCAAAATCAATCAATAAACTTATGAAATTATAAACTCAATAAGAAAGGAATATGTTTTTAAATTAAAAAAAATGATTGTCCGTTTATACCTATTTGGCATTTTGTGTCAGTCAGTTGTGGTCATTTATTGTCATTCTGTAGTCATTTACTGGCAACTTAATGACTACCAAATGACAATTGAATGACTTTTATGACATTGAAGAAATTTACGGATAATCATATAATTAAAACGAAGCGATGTATGAATGGGCAAGCTATATATCGGAAGCGGGTTCTATAAAAAAAATTGAGACGGCTTAAAAAAAGCCGCCTCAAAGCCATGAAAACAATTAAACAATGTTCAGAAAACAGAAAACTAGAAACAATTATATCGTTAATATCTCGACATTTTTATCGTCGAGCATTTTGTCAATTTTTTTACTGAAATCGTTGGTCATATTCTGAACCTCATCTTCAGCATCCTTTTCAAGATCTTCTGAAAGACCGTCTTTCAACATTTTCTTCAGACTATCGTTGGTATCTTTTCGTGCACTTCGTAAACTAACTTTGGCAATTTCACCTTCTTTGTTTACCGTTTTCACCATGTCTTTCCGCCGTTGCTCGGTTGGTGCAGGAACATTGATGCGAATAATTTCACCATTGTTATCGGGATTAAAGCCAAGATTCGAATTAATAATTGCTTTCTCGATTGGGTGAATCATTGCCTTTTCCCAAGGCTGAACAACAATTGTGCGTGCATCGGGGGTGCTGATATTTGATACCTGAGCGATTGGAACCATACTCCCGTAATAAATTACATGTACGGTGTCCAACATTCTGGGGGAAGCTTTTCCGGCGCGAATGTGAACCAACTCTTTGTCGAGATGAGCCAGTGCGAGTTCCATCCTCTCCCTGCAAATATCTAAAACCATTT
>JAUYTA010001016.1 GCA_030695265.1 Bacteroidota bacterium | reverse complement strand
ACAACAATTTATTCGAAAAGAAATTAATGCACTTTCTTGTTCTACCACGTTTGAAATGGGTGTCGATGTCGGAGATTTAGAAACTGTTTTTTTACGCAATATTCCACCACTTGCATCAAATTATGCTCAAAGAGTTGGTCGAGCAGGTAGAAGTATAAATGCAGCCGCCTTTGCATTAACATTTGCAAGGTTAAGTTCTCACGATTTTACTTTCTTCGACAGACCAGAGGAAATGATAAACGGAAAGATTAATCCACCAAGCTTTAATTTGGATAATGAGAAAATTTTAAAACGTCATATTTATGCCGTGGCTTTAAGTTTATATTTGAAAATTAATCCTGTTTTGTATTCAGGCAATAATGCAAAAGCATTTATCAACGAAAAGGGGTATCTGGGTTTTATTGATTGGCTTAAATCAGAACCAAAAGGATTAACTGATTTATTAAATAACTCGATATCAAGCACTAATCAACAATTGAAAGCCAAGTACATAAACAGTTATGATTGGCTTGAAGATTTTTGTGGAGAACAAGGTACATTTTCAAGAATAATAAATGAGTTTGAACAGAATGTTGAGTATTTGAAAAAGGAATACGAAAAGGCAATGCGAGCAAGAGATGAAAAAACCGCCTCGGTTTTTAACCGTAAGTTAGAAAGGTATCAAAAAAACGATTTAATTGATTTTTTTGTTCGTGGAAATATTCTTCCAAAATATGGTTTCCCTATTGATTCAGTTGAGTTAACACAAAATATTGCTGCTCAAAGTTTTAAATCCTTAAACCTTAGTCGTGATTTATCAGTTGCCATCGCCGAATATGCACCGTCTTCGGAAGTGGTTGCTGACGGAGGATTATATACAAGCCGTTATATTAGGAAACCAATTGTTAATAAAAGCGAAATGAGTGACTTCGAAACAGCATATCTTTCCAAATGTACCGATTGTGAGAATATGAATTATTCAAAAATGCCAATAAGCACTGATGGAATACCTTGTACAATCTGCGGAAAAGAACTGAAGAATAGAGACTTCTATAAAAGTATTGAGCCAAGATCAGGTTTTATTGCTGAAGAGGATGTTAAAGATGTTCCGCTTAGTTCACAAGAAAGAAAATATAAAACAGAGGCCATATATATTGGTGACAAAACAGCATACCCAATAAGTAAATATGACTATGAATTTGAAAATATCAAATTAGAGGTTGAATCAACTGCAAACGATTCGCTTGTTGTTAAATCTACTGATTTTTTCTATGTATGTCCAAAATGTGGATATTCCATTGCAAGTGATGAAGTAAGTAAGTTGAAAGAATATGAAGATTATAGAGTAGGCGTTACACGAATAGAAAACAACAAAAACGGTCATAAAAACCCATTCGGTAAAGGTAAATGTGGCAATACTTCTCTAACTAGATATTGCTTACATCACGAATTTAAGACAGATGTGGCAAAAATTTCATTTGGTTGTGATACCTCTAACCAAGCCACAATGCTGTCTGTAATGTACGCCCTACTTAATTCATTTGCCAATGAACTCAATATTGAAAGACGAGATATTAAAGCCTGTCCAACATTCAAAATAAATAGCGGGAAGCTGGAACATAAGATTATTATATACGATGCTGTGCCAGGAGGAGCAGGTCATTCAAGACGACTTGTAACAGAGGAAGGGGAAGTATTAAAAGCTGTTATTAAAAGAGCAATTACTATATTAAATACCTGTGAATGTTCTCCTTCTTGCTATCGTTGCTTACGCAATTATGAAAACCAAAAAATCCACGAAATCCTTGATAGAGAAAAGGCACTGAACTTTTTGAAGCAATTGGACAAATCAGAAGCTGAATAGACAATATTGCTAAATTGGGTTCTCCACTAATCGAGTAGACGGCTCCGCCAATAGTTAGCTGACGGAGTACGTACTTCGTCAGGCTCAGCAGCCATACTTTGGCAAACTCAACAACATTACAACCGTTATCCCCAATTCAATCCGAAAAATTTGGGCTCAAAAAAATTAAAATACATTTGGAGTTGTTGCCTAATTAGAGAACTTTAAACGATTAAATCCGAGATTATGAGAAAGACAATAAAAATACCAAGGATTTTAAATATTAGTAAGATAGACGGTTTCAAAATATACGTGATTTTCAATAATGGAGAGACACGACTGCTTGATTTTGGGAAGATATTAAATATATGGAAAGTTAAAGATACTGATATTGAGAGCAAGCTACTTGATATAAATGAGTTACACAAGGTAAAGTTGCGAAATCAGACTTTATCGTGGGATAATTTAGCAACAAGACTTACTGACGATAACGGCAATGAGATCGACTTTCCTTATGAGATAGGCCCTGACGTTTTATATGACTTGAGTCAAGCTTCAGATTTACAAGCGCCAGGATTTGGTGATATTATTCGTAAAGAGCGGATTAAAGCAGGACTAACACAAGGAGAATTAGCCCATCGGGCAGGTACGACACGCTTCTATATTTCGCGATTTGAGAATAACAAGTCGGATATTGAACTATCAACTTTTAAAAGAATTGTAGAATCCGGTCTTGGGAAAAGATTAAAACTTGAGATAAAGTAAGAAATATATTCAATTATCCACTTTGCACAAATTAGTTGAAATAGGTTTCGGAAAAAGAGTTATCTTGACTATAGAATGATTGAATAGCCAACGCAAAAACCACTTCCCCCCCTTTTTCAACTTTTCCTGCCCCCATCTGTTTTGAAGTGAAAAGCAAATACAATGGCAAAATTTCTTTTCATTTTAATAGTATCAGTAATGACACAAATATCAAGTTCAGGACAAACCGAAACTGCAACCTTTGGTGGCGGATGTTTTTGGTGTACCGAAGCAATTTTTAAGAGTCTAAAAGGTGTTGAAGCCGTTGAATCAGGCTATTCAGGAGGAAAACTAAAGAATCCGACTTACAAGGAAATCTGTACGGGTGAAACCGGTCACGCCGAAGTGATTCAGATTACTTTTAATCCGGCGGTGATCAGTTTCCGCGAGTTGCTTGAAGTTTTCTGGGAAACTCATGATCCAACGACGCTGAACCGTCAGGGCGCTGATGTGGGCACGCAATACCGCTCGGTGGTTTTTTATCATTCGCCGCAGCAAAAAGAACTGGCGGAAAAATACAAAGCAGAGCTGAACAAGGAGAATGTATTTGGTAAGCCGGTTGTGACGGAAATTACTGCATTGGAAAAGTTTTGGCCGGCAGAGAAATATCATCAGGATTATTACGAAAACAATTCCACACAAGGTTATTGCCAATTTGTAATTGTTCCCAAGTTGCAAAAATTCAGGAAGGTGTTTAAAGACAAATTAAAATAGTCAGGCCATGACAAGTAAATGAACCACATCAACGAAATGGCAAAGACCGGCAAAATGGTGATCGCCGGTCCTTTTGAGAATGCCGGAAAACATCGCGGCATCCTGATTTTTGATGTTGATTCTATTTCGCAGGCCATCCGCATGGAATCAAACGATCCTGCAATTGTTTCGGGTCGTTTGGAAATGCAGGCTATGTACTGGTGGACAGCCAAAGGAAGCAAATTGCCCTGATCTGTTCATTCAATTTTCAGGAAGGAACTTCGTTGCTTCGCAGTTCCAGCTTTTCAACCGGAATAATAAGGACCATTCCAAAATAAATCAGAATAAATGCCGGGTTGAAAAAGGTAACCAGGGCAAATGTCAACCTTAAAAATACGGGATCCCATTCGGGGTTGATGTAGTTCGAAATTCCGCTGATTACTCCGGCAACTAATTTTTCGTTTGATCGTGTTAATCGTTTCATGACTTTAAGTTTTAATTGTTTCTGAGTTCGTGTTTATTTTGTTTATTGTTATTCATTCAACGCAAGTCCTTCCGGAGTCATAATCCAGGTTTTACCTGTCATTTCCTTGTTCCAGAGGTTGTTCAGGTTTTCAAAATCGAATTGCATCTGGTCGAGGTCATTGTCAAGATGTACCATTTTCCCTTTAGGAACTTTTACGGTAACCAGCACTTCCTGATTGCGCCATTTGGCCTGATTGTCGAGCGTAAAGAACTGATCGAGTACAAGTGTTGAATCATTTGAATTTACTTCGTATTGAATTTGTTTCAGACTGTTTTGAATGGCTTCGTTATTTCTGCCGCGGGCTTTTCGTTTAATGATAACCGAAAAGTCGGAACCATCGGTAGCTTCCAGTTTGAGGTGCGGGCGACCGGCAAGAACCTGTTTCCCATCTAATGTAGCCACAGTAAAATCGTTCATCTTAACTTTCTCCTCAGTTTCCATATCCGATTGAT
>JAUYTA010000091.1 GCA_030695265.1 Bacteroidota bacterium | reverse complement strand
TCACAGATACCGGTTACCAAACGGATTGAAACAACCTCCGGAGTAACCTGCTGGCAAAAAGCGGTGGCGATTGATAAAATTGGTTTGTACATTCCGGGAGGATCCGCTCCGCTTTTTTCGACAGTATTGATGCTTACTATTCCGGCGATTATTGCTGGCTGCAAGGAAATCGTGTTGTGTACTCCACCCGATAAAGATGGAAAAATCAATCCTGCGATATTGTTTGCAGCTCAACTGGTCGGAGTTTCCAAAATATTTAAACTCGGCGGCATTCAGGCAATTGGTGCCATGGCTTATGGGGTAGATTGTGTGCCAAAAGTGTATAAGATTTTTGGCCCCGGAAATCAGTACGTGATGGCTGCCAAGCAGTTGGTTAGCATCAGCGATGTCGCAATCGATATGCCTGCCGGTCCTTCTGAAGTCGCAATTATGGGCGATTCGACTGCAAATCCTGGTTTCATTGCAGCCGACCTGCTTTCGCAGGCTGAGCACGGTCCTGATAGCCAGGTCGTACTGGTAACAAACGAAGCATCGCTGATTGAAAAAGTTGTTCAGGAATTGGCTGCTCAATTGGACGAATTGCCCCGCAAAGCAATTGCCGAGAAAGCAATGGCAAACAGTCAGGCGATTGTGTTGGACAATGTGGACGAAATGATTGAACTAATCAACGGTTATGCTCCTGAACATTTGATTATCGCGATGGAAAATTACACCGAAGTGGCTGAAAAAATCACCAATGCAGGATCAGTATTTTTGGGCAATTACACTCCTGAAAGCGCAGGCGATTATGCATCCGGGACCAATCATACATTGCCAACCAATGGCTGGGCACGATCGTTCAGCGGTGTAAATCTTGATAGTTTTATGAAGAAAATTACCTTTCAGGAAATTACTCCTGAAGGTATCCTGAATTTGGGGCCGACAATTGAAAAAATGGCTGCGGCTGAACTATTGGATGCGCATAAAAATGCGATTACGCTCAGATTAAATGAATTGAAAAAATAATTATAACCACATAGACACATAGAACACAATAGAAATTTAAAACTATGTGACCTATGTGCCTATGTGGTTCAAAAAGAAATATATGGAACTGGAAAAATTACTTCGCAACAACATAAAGGCTTTGAAACCTTATTCTTCGGCACGCGACGAATTCTCGGGTGAAGCAGAGGTTTTTTTAGATGCCAACGAAAATCCATTTAATAAACCATACAACCGTTATCCTGATCCGTTGCAATGGGCTGTTAAAGAGAAAATTGCAGCCATCAAAAACATTGGTGTTGAAAATATATTTTTAGGAAACGGAAGTGACGAACCGATTGATATTGTTTTTCGTGCTTTTTGTGAACCGGGTGTTGACAATGTGGTTTCCATCGACCCAACTTACGGCATGTATCAGGTGGCTGCCGACATTAACAATGTAGAATTACGAAAGGTAAAATTGAACGACGATTTTGGATTCAGCGCTCAGAAATTGCTGGATGCAGCCAATATTTACACCAAAGCAATTTTTATTTGTTCGCCCAATAATCCAACGGCCAACCTTTTGGACAAAGGTGAAATTGTGAAACTTTTAGCCGGATTCGATGGATTGGTGGTTGTTGATGAAGCATACATTGATTTTTCGCCTGAAAGCAGTTTGCTTCCTGAATTGGATGAATTCGAAAACCTGATTGTTTTGCAGACTTTATCGAAAGCTTGGGGAATGGCGGGAATTCGCCTGGGAATGGCTTTTGCCCATCCTGAAATTATCCGCATTTTCAACAAAATAAAATATCCGTACAATATCAATATGCTGACGCAGAAAAAAGCGCTGCAATTATTGGATCATCTTCAGGAAAAGGAAGATTGGGTGAAAACGATTATAGCTGAACGTGATAAGATGGTTCGGAAGTTATTCAAACTATCTTTTGTGCAGGTTGTTTATCCTTCGGATGCCAATTTTTTATTGGTAAAAATGCACGATGCGCGAAGTATTTACGAACATCTGACCGATCGGAAAATAATTGTTCGTGACCGCTCAAAAATTACCCTTTGTGACGATTGTTTGAGAATTACAATTGGATCGCCGAAAGAAAATAAGAAATTACGGAAAGCACTGAAGGCGTTGGTTTAAAAAACAAGAAACACCGAATAAGAAACACCGAACATCGAAGTGCCGCTCGTTCTATATTTCTTATTTCTTGTTCGATATTCGATATTAAAAATTTTTAAAAATGGAAGAAAGGCGATTTGATTTAGAAGATCGGTTAATTGATTTTGCATTACGAGTTGATGAAATTGTTGAATCTTTGCCAAGCACAAAACTGGCTAATCATATAGGCAATCAATTAATTCGATGTGGAACTGCTCCTGCACTAAACTATGGAGAAGCACAATCAGCCGAATCAACAGCCGATTTCATTCATAAATTGAAAATTATTTTAAAGGAATTACGTGAAAGTCGAATTTGTCTGAAAATCATTCAGAAAAAGCCGCTGTTAAATCCGGAAAGATTGGTTGCCATTATTCAGGAAAATAATGAACTGATTGCAATCTTTCTAAAAAGTATAGAAACTGCAAAAAAGAAAAAATAAGAAACACGGAATAAGAAACCAGAAATACCGGAGTGAGAGTTCGATATTTCTTATTTCTTGTTCGATATTCGATCTTGAAAGTTGAAAATAAAAAAAGAAAAAAT
>JAUYTA010000989.1 GCA_030695265.1 Bacteroidota bacterium | reverse complement strand
TTTTTCAAAAAAGCTGAACGTTTCACCTTGTCAACAACAACAGGATGGCAGACAGGTATCAATGCAAACAATTACCGCTATTTACGCTACACCCACATTCTGTTGTGGAGAGCTGAAGTTGCTGCATTTGAAGGCGATCTGCCAAAAGCACTGGCTTTGGTCAACCAGATTCGCGACAGGGCTGATAACGAAGTAGTAATGGGTAAAGTGAAAATTTATCAACTTCCAGCATCTGTTTATCCTTGGGGTGCAGCAGGTGATGTTGACTTCACAAAACCAGCGGCCAATTACAAAATTGGTTTGTACACGGCATTTGCAAATAAAAAAGATGCTATGAGGGCTGTTCAATGGGAACAACGCCTTGAATTTGCAACTGAAGGCATGCGTTTCTTCGACCTCAGACGGTGGGATAACCTGCCTGCTGATGTTAAAGGAAAAGACATGGCTTCGATTTTGAATGAATTTGCTGCCGCAGATTTAAGGATCAGGGCATTTATGACTGGCGCCAATTTCAGCGCTGCTACCGATAAATATCAACCAATTCCTCAAGGACAGATTGACCTTCAACCTGGAGTAATTGAACAACGTCCTGAGTACAAATAGAAAAAGTGTAATAATTTAAATCCTGCGGCTGCTTCATTCAATTGGAGCAGCCGCTTTTTTTTGTTTATATTTAGTCCGAAAAAATGAAATAAATGGCACTCAATTATATCTGGATTTTATTCTTTGTAATCGCTTTCGTTATTGGACTGGTTAAGCTCATTTTCTTCGGGGATATGAACATCTTTTCGGAAATGATGAATTCAACATTCAGCATGGCTAAAACCGGATTCGAAATTTCACTGGGCCTTACCGGAGTTTTAACCTTGTGGATGGGAATCATGAAAATTGGGGAGAAGGGCGGAGTTGTGAGGATTTTCTCCCGGTTGGTCGGTCCGTTTTTCAACAAACTGTTTCCCACGCTGGGCAAAGATCATCCTGCTTACGGCTCCATCATAATGAACATCGCGGCCAACATGCTGAACCTCGACAATGCCGCTACTCCAATGGGACTAAAAGCCATGAAGGAAATGCAGGAGACCAATCCATCAAAAGATACAGCTTCGGATGCACAGATAATGTTTATGGTGCTGAATGCGTCTGGCCTGACGATTATTCCAATCAGCATCATGGTTTACCGCGCACAATTGGGTGCTGTAAATCCGTCAGATGTTTTTATCCCGATTTTGCTGGCTACATTTTTCTCGACACTTGCCGGGTTAATGGCTGTTGCCTGGCACCAGAAAATCAATTTGCTGGATAAGACAATTCTGGCTTATCTTGGAGGATTAGCTATTTTCATCGCCGGAATTATCTGGTACTTTTCAAGTATCGAAAAAGAGAAGATTCCTATCATTTCAAGTGTGGCCAGTAACCTGATTATCTTTTCGATCATCATCATCTTTATTTTGCTTGCACTTCGTAAAAAAGTAAATGTTTACGATGCTTTTATTGAAGGTGCAAAAGATGGTTTTCAAACAGCGGTAATGATTATTCCTTACCTGATTGCAATACTGGTTGCCATTGGCGTTTTCCGTACTTCAGGAGCATTGGAGTGGACAATTTCAGGAATTAGCTGGAGCTTTCAGCAATTGGGCATCAATACCGATTTTATTCCGGCCTTGCCAACTGCCCTTATGAAACCTCTGAGCGGAAGTGGTGCACGCGGAATGATGGTGGATGTGATGACCAATTACGGAGCCGATTCGTTTGCCGGGCGGGTTGCCTCTACCATTCAGGGATCAGCCGATACAACTTTCTATATTCTGGCAGTTTATTTCGGTTCGGTTGGAATAAAAAATACCCGCTATGAGCTAACATGCGGGTTGATTGCTGATTTTATCGGGATCGTTGCAGCGATAGTGATGGCTTACCTGTTCTTTCATTGAAACAAGTTTAAAGTCTAAAGTTAAACGTTCAAAGTTGTGCGCAGAACTTGAAACTTTGAACTTGAAACTTGAAACCCTTTAATCCATTGCATCATACACAATCACCTTGTCCCAAAGGTGCTGGCAATCTTCAATAAATTTGAGATGGATCGGATGGGTTTGGTAAATTTCCTGATCTTCTTTGTTCTTGAAAAAAGCCATGTACGAATAGGTAAATGAATCGTCAACCACTTCGCGGGGCGATTCAACCGGAGTACCAACATGGCTCGACTGAATTTGAGGAACGGTGATCAATCCCTGCAAGCCTGCTTCAAAATCTTTCCTTGCTTCGGCATTTTGCGGCTCTTTCAGCCAGAAAAATACATGATGAACAAAGATGCTCTTCATTGGTACCTGACTGGCACAAGCACTGCCTGTTACCGTAATAAAGCTCGCTGCGACCATCCCGCCAGCAATTTTAGTGACAAAATTT
>JAUYTA010000987.1 GCA_030695265.1 Bacteroidota bacterium | reverse complement strand
GTAAGGTTCTCCAAAACCATGCGGTTCTGAGTGTCGAACAGGCAAACTTTCACCTGATAGTCCTGAACAGGAACCGATGAATAATTCTGAATTTCAGTCTCCACTTTCAGGGTGGCATCTTCGTATTTATTGTCCAAATCTGTCACCACGTAATAATCGCGGATATGTACCTTTGGCGTGGCCATCAGGTAAACGCTGCGGAAAATTCCGCCCAGCCGCCACATGTCCTGATCTTCGTTGTAAATACCATCGGAATACTGAAAAACCATCACCGAAACCGTGTTCTTTCCGGGTTTCACCAGTTTTGTCACATCGAATTCTGCGGGTTCATTTGCACCCTGATTGTACCCTACTTCCTGACCATTCACCCACACAAAGAAAGCAGAAGCCACTCCCTCGAAGTGCAGAAATAACTGTTTGTTTTTAAATCCTGAAGGAACGTTAAACGTTTTGCGATAAGAACCAACCGGATTGTAATCGCGCGGAATTTTGGGAGGATCAGATTTAAACGGTTGCGCAACATTGCGGAAAATCTTCTCACCCCAACCCTGCATTTGCCACATTCCGGGAACAGCAATTTCGGCCATGCCTTTTTCACTAAAATCGTTCCTGAAAAAGTTTTTATTGATGCCATCGGGATTGACGGTATAAAGAAACTTCCATTTGCCGTCGAGCGAAAGAAAGCCCGATGATTGCAATTTATCGCGGGTAAATGCTTTTCCCAAATTGGAATACGGCAACAGCGGAACATGTCCTTCTTCCTGATTGAGCCCGATCATCTGAGGGTTTTCGATGTAATCGTACAAGTTTTCGAGGAAAGGTTTGTGCTGGGCAACCAACGATTGCAGACTGAAAACCAGCAAAATGACTAATGCGGAAAATTTGATTCGGTTCATGGTAGTTAGTTAAGTGTCAGGGGTACAATTATAGGTAATTTGAGAGGAGTTTGCAAATTGGTAGAGACGCGATTAATCGCGTCTCTACGGCTAAAATGCGCGAAGATTTTCAATCTCCGTTAATAGTAAAGCGCGGTTGGAAACCGCGCCACCCTTTAAAACCTCACATTCTTCAAATATTCCGCACTACCGCGCAGGCATTCGATTCCGTTCTGTTCGCCATCGCGTTCCACAATGTAATGACGCACGCCCTGATCCCAGGCTTCGCGGAACACCGGGCGGAAATCGATTATACCAGCTCCGGGACAGGCAAATGATTTTTCAGGTGTGGCATCCATGTCTTTCACATGAAGGATTTCATAGCGTCCGGGATATTTTTTCAGGCATTCCACCGGATCGCCGCCGCCTTTGCGAACCCAGTAGATATCGAGTTCCATTTTCACGGTTTTAGGGTCGGTATTTTTCATCAGGATATCGAAAGGAAGACCTTCGGTAGTGGGTTTTTCAAACTCCCAGTTGTGGTTGTGCCAGCAGAATTTGATACCACCTTTTTTAGCGGCTGCGCCCAGTTTGTTCAGGTTATCAGCAGCGGTTTTGGCTTCGTCGGCGGTGATGTTTTTGGCATCGGAAAGCCACGGCCAGTAGCAAACCCAATATTTTTTGCCCATTTCGAGCGCTTCGGCAATTTTCTTTTCTGGTTCTTTCAGCATGTCAGCAATGGAACCTCCACCGGCAAATGTGTTAATTCCAAGTG
>JAUYTA010000985.1 GCA_030695265.1 Bacteroidota bacterium | reverse complement strand
ATTTTCAAATCAGATGATTCAAAATTCTTCATGCTTTCCCGATCAAAAAACGTTGGCTTTTCAATCTTTAAATGATTACATGTATTTTGAATCATATTCATTTCCTGTTCAGTAACAGGAAATTTGCTGACCTGCAAAACGTAATTTCTGCGTCCGTTGATAAAATGAATCAGCGTATTATTTGAATTATATACATACACGATTTTTTGATTGATTAAGCCGGATTTTGTCCGTAAAGCGCTGATTTGAAATGTGATTAAAAGCATCAGTCCGGCAAACAGCCATGTTTTGTTTTTTGAAAAGAAGTACACAACAAAAGCGGCAATCAAACCGTAGATTATCCAGGTCTGAGCATGACTGTAAATAATCCCCTCGCTGACTGCATGGGGCAACCTGCTGATCCATTTCAATATATCCAGCATCAGGCTTGTTACGAATTGAATTATTTGTGCCAGAATGCCTGGAATTACAGGAAACGGGCTTAAAACAAAGAACCCAAATGCAAGCCAGATAATAATGGTTGCACCGGGAATAACGAAAAAATTACTCAGCCAGAAAAAGTTGGGAAATTGATTGAAATAAAATAGTCCAAGAGGAAAAGTTGCCAATTGAGCAGCAACAGAAACTGTAAATAATGACCAAGCCCATTTGAGCATCTTGTTTTTTAATTGTAGCATATTTGCCATTGGAGGTTGCAGAAGCACAATTCCGAAAACAGCGAGATAGGAAAGCTGAAACCCAACTTCAAAAATCACATCCGGATTATACAGTATTAAAACCAATGCCGACGCCGAAAGCGAATTGTAAATATTTACCGGACGACGAAGGATATTTCCAACGATTACAAAAGAAAACATCACGGTAGCACGTTGAACCGAAGGCGAGAAACCTGTAATAAATGCATAGGTCCATAGAAAAACAATTAAAGTGGCCGGATAAACTACCGAGCCAATTTTACCCCTGTTAATTTCTGAAAGTAAAGAGCTAATAATTAGGTAAATTAATCCAACATGGAGTCCTGAAACTGCAAGCACGTGCATAGCTCCGGTAGAAGCAAAATAATCGCGTGTTTCGGGTTCAAGTTCAGTCCGGTAGCCAAGAGTTAAGGCAGAAACAACCGAACGTTCTTCCTTTTCTAATTTTGTGGCAGCTAAAAGTGCAACCAGCTTGTCACGTACCTGTTCGGCCAGGTAACTGAAACGACTTATTTTCTTACCTGTTTTATGGTAGGTTCCGGGCTGCAAATACAATGAATAACAGATGCCTTTGTTGTGCATCATTGCACGGTAATCGAACTCAAAAGGATTACCCATGTTCTTTATTTCCTGCGGCCTGGCAAGCAAAATAATCTGATCTCCGGTAATAAGAGTGGTATCAAAACTTTCTTTGCTGAAATAGGCGATTACTTTTTCAGGCTTTGGTAGCAACCTACTTTGTATCCATAAAATTGATTGGTATGTTTTGGCTTTTTCAGCTGGTTTTTGACAAACTTCAGCAAGATAATAGTCTTTCTGATCAAAGCTCAGTGAATGTTTTTCTATGACTTTTTTCGGGTAGAATACTCCGGAAAGGAGGATGCACAGTGATAACAGGTAATTTTGTGTTTTTACAGCTGAAAAGTTGGAGTTATGCCAAAGGAAAATCAGTATTGAAAGTAGGATGGTTACAGCAATTCCCATCCATTGCAATTCAATTTGGAGGTAATGATTGATCAGGATACCAATCAAAAAAAGACTGGCAATCCGGATGAATGGAATTCTCTGAAAAAAACTTCTTGTAACCGGCATTTTTAGTTGTTTTCACCGGTTACGTCAAACTCTTTTGTTTTGTTATGATTTTCAGGAAAAATTGTGTCGAATGGTCGTTTTTATGACTTCAAACCATGCATTTCACACATGAAACGATTGTTTTATTTTCCCGGAATTTTAATCCTGTATTTGGGTATAACTTTGCCTTTTGATATGGCTAATAATTTACTTTTCAGAATCCGCTTTTTCAATGGGTTCAAATAATCAACAAACATAATTCCTTCGAGGTGATCGTACTCATGTTGAATAACCCTTGCGGTAAAACCATTGAAAGTTTCCTCATGTTCAACCAAATTTTCGTCATGGTACTTTAATACAACCGATTCCGGACGAAGAACATCTTCCCTGATTTCAGGTACACTAAGGCAGCCTTCATTCATTGACCATTCGTCACCGAATTTTTCGACAATTTCAGGATTTATAAATGCCCTTTTAATTCCGGCAGGTTGGTCCTCTTCATCGGTTGTTGTATCCAGAACAAAAATCCGTACCGATTGCCCTACCTGCGGGGCAGCCAAACCAACTCCATCAGAAGTGTACATTGTCTCGAACATGTTCTCTATGAAGCCTTTTAAATCCTTAAAATCTTCAGTAATTGGTACTGCTATCTTTCTTAATACAGGATCGCCAAATACGGTCACCGGGTAAATCATCTGATATAATTTTGTCGTTCTAAATAGCTTTGTAAAATAATTGTTGCACTCACTGCATCAATGGTTTCTTTGTTTTGCCGGTCTTTCTTTTTCAACCCGGCATCAATCATTGTTTGAAATGCCATTTTCGAAGTAAATCGCTCATCTACCTGTTCCAGAGGCATGTCGGGATAATCTTTTTGAAACTTTCGTAAAAACGGATTGATGTATTTAACGGCTTCGGAGGGTTGATTGTTCATTTGCATCGGATACCCAACGATCACTCTTTCGACATTTTCCTTCGAAAAATACTCTTTCAAAAACACCCATATTTCGTGAGTGGGAACAGTTGTCAGCCGGTTCGCAACAATCTGAAGCGGATCGGTTACTGCAATTCCAACACGTTTCTTTCCGTAATCAATAGCTAATATTCGCCCCACAGTTTTAAATTTTGTTGCAAAAATAGCATTATTTTGAAAAGGAAAACTTTGGCACATGCTTTGTTTTAACCCAATCAAATTACCGGTAACGTTCAAAAAATAAATTTTCAACCTTTAAAAACAAACGCCATGAAAACTCTAAACGCTATAAGGCAAATTCTTCCGGTTGTATTTTTTACATTAACCTTGATGGCTGCTTC
>JAUYTA010000982.1 GCA_030695265.1 Bacteroidota bacterium | reverse complement strand
CCCTATCGGTTCGTGACTCATTGACAAAATATTGAGGAGAAAACGCGATCAGGCTTTTAGAACTTTTGGTATTCTTAGTCTGGAAATTAAACAACAAAGTGGTTGAATAGCTGTAATTAATGGCAAAATCGCGAACCAGATAGTTCAGGTTCCTGAAATCCATTCTGCTCGTGTCGGGCATTTGAGACAACAAAGCATCAAACGGAATATATGAAAGTTTATCGTCCGGAATAATGATTAAATCTTTCCCTTTAATTAATCCTGAAACAGGTTTTAATAGTTTTTGGTACAGACTAAAGCTGGCAAGGGAATAATGCACAAAATCTTTCTTCTTGGTGAAAAGATAATTCGGACTTGTTAAAAATTGAAATAAGAAATCGATGTCCTTTTCATAGGAATGATCTATAAATTCCATCGAAAAATCAACTGCATCTTTTGTAATCACAAAACGGTAAAGTTCACCCTTTTCATCGCCCGGTTTGGGTTCGTCCACAATAAACTCAACCAATGCATCCCTGGCTCTAAGCCTTGTCTGCAACTCACTGATGCCGGTAATCTTATTTTCATACTTAAATGAGTAATATTCAGGATATGATTTTTCGAAGAAATTTATTAACCGGCTATATTCCTCATTAAGTTTAAAAATCTTGGAATTGAATAAATTTATACGCTGCGAATCAGGTGCTTGCTGATGGTTTTCTTCAAAAAGCATTGCAGTGTAGTTGGCCACATTTATTTTGAGATAATCTTCCCGTTTTAGCAAAGAATCCGGAATTCCTCCAAACTCTTTGGCTTTTACATTCTTTAACGATGCCAGCAAACTGGAGGCTTTGCTTCGTTCGGTAAACTCAAATGCCAGATTCACATATTGCTGATCCTTTGTTTGCTTGTACAACTTGTACGAAATCTTAATCGCATCAATAAAAGTTGATTCCTGGTTCCGTGCAAAAAACAATTTACTTTCTTCATTTTCGAATCCAATCCGAAGCCGGTGGATCAACTGGGTTGCCTTGGTAAGAGAACTCAAGCTTGCAATGAAATGCCTTTCAGCGTTTTTGTTGTCAAATTCAGATTGAAAAACATCGCCCATTTTCTCCATGGCCAATGCTTTTTTCTTAAACGCGTCAACCAATTGAATTTCAGAAATAACATTTTTCAAAGGTGGATCAACAAATGGATTTTTAATGTCGAACGAATCAACCAACGAAACGATTGCATTTTGGTAAGATTGAATTGCCAGGTTTAAGTTTCTTTTTCGATGGCTCCGGAAATCTTCAATTATTTGTGCCTCAATATTCTTCAGGTAATAATAATCCCCAAAATTTGATTGCACCTGAGAAAATGCGGTACTCTTTTCTCCAAAAAAATTCAGGACAATGGTTTGTGCCGTGCTTGAATAAGTATATGCCTTCTCAAAATCTTTCTTCGAAAGAAGTAAGGCTGAATATGCCAGGTATTCATCTATCAATTCAACATTAGATTCTCCGTATAAGTCAATCCAGCTTTTAATTGCCAATAAATAATACTTCTCAGAAAGGTCAAACTGCCCTTCATTGCGGTAAGCCAAAGCAATTAAATCGTATAATCTGGGTATTAATCGAGATAAAGTCGTTTTTAAATTTAATTCTACAAAATCGATTACTTCTTTGTTATTTCCAAGCTTAAATTGGGTTTCGGCAATATTAAACTTTGATATCTGGAAAATTTCATTAAATCGGATAATATCATTTTGTAAAACACGATATGCATTTTGATGATATTCCAAAGCTTTATTATAATCCCCGCTCAACCGATATATGTTTCCAATATTGGTATAAATAATGCCTAATCCGGAATAATTATAACCATACTCTTTAATGTATAACAATTCTGCCTTTTGGTAAGTTTCGATTGCTTTATCAAGATTTCCCAGATTTTTATATTGAATACCCATGTTAATCAAAGAAGACGCCAGCCTATAGCTATCGTGGCCAAACATCTTTTCCCGATGTTTGTACAATTGATTAAAATACAACAATGCTTCATCAAAATCGCCTAGCCTTCCTGAAGCAATACCTTTTTGTACAAGCTCGACGGAAAATAGACTATCCTGAACAAATGATTCTGGCTTTTGAGAATACCCCGAGGAATAAAATAGGATTTGAACAACCAGAACAAGAAAAAAAAGCTTGTTTTTTAAATATTTTAATACATTGATTTTCAACACAATACAATATTAGTAAAATTTATCTTCAATTTATTTAAAAAATAATTCATTTTCGAGGGTTACCTTTTGTCCTTTTTCGGAATAAACACTTGAACAAGGATAATTAAGAACCAGTATTAATCATTAAAACCAAAAGTAATGAAAACTTTAATCGCGAACAACGAATCAAAAAATTTCAGCAACTTCTCTTTCGACGTTTTAACTTCAGAAGAACTTTTTTCAATTAAAGGTGGAAAACCAGAAGATGCTTATGCTGATTTAGAATAATCTCCTTTAACCTTTTTTTAGCTTTCAATTTTATTGTCATTCGTTTCCCGTTTTAAACAAACCGGTAGGTTTGCTGGTGGAAATAGTGTGAACTTTAAAAACAAGTAGAGTGCCCGTTGGGCTTTATAACACATTAATTTACTGCAAGATGATACGCAGATCTGAATATTTTGAAACAATTGACAAGTACCTTAACAACGAGTTGAGCCAACCGGAGTTAAGTGAATTAGAACTCGAAATGACGTTCAATTCAGACTTGACAGAAGAAATGAACCTTCACATTGATGTACAGCAAGCTGTTCAGGAAAAGGACATTGTAAGCCTTAGAGAAAAACTGAACTCAATTACTGCAAATCAAAGAATTGCAAAAAATTCTGAAGAATACATTTTTTCCGATGCTTTCAATTTCGGACTGGCCGAAGAATTATCGTCTGCAAACAATTTCAGCAATAGAGTAAACGCTGAAGACCTTATCAATTTCACCCATTCTTTCCCGAAAATTCATCTTTATCAGCACATTGTTGCCGCAAAAGAAAACATTTACCAGTTCTACAAAGAACAAAACGAACAAAGTTCATCACAAGATCATGAATCGTATTCGCCATTTGAAAACGCTCTGTTTGAGGACATTCAAAATGCAATCGGGGAAACTGACCTGCTGGACCTCAGGGCAAACCTGAAACAAATTGCCGCCGGTATGCCGGAACATTCCCGCTCACTGGAAGAAATCGACACCTATGTTTACGATCAGATGGACATGGAACAAAGAACCGGTTTCGAAGAAGATCTTGAATTTAACACCAGCCTGGCAATTGATGTTCAATTATTTAAAGATATTGACTTTGCCTGCGCAGAAAACGACATTATAGATCTCAGAGCTTCCCTTCAGGAAATTCAGAAATCTGAAATACAGCCATCGGCCAGAATTGAAGAAATTGAAGGCTACCTGTACAATGAACTATCGGAATCGGGAATGGCAGCATTTGAATCCGAATTAGCCGATAACAAAGCCCTTTACGCTGAAATTGAGCTAATAAAAAACATAGACAACGCGCTGAAGGAAAAGGACATCATGCAACTGAGGAACAAGCTCAGGAACATCTCGGATGAAAATATAAAAGAAAAACTTTCTGAAAGGTCGATTACTTTAAAATTCAGGCCAAGAAAGCTTGCAATATCAGTAGTGGCAGCTTCACTGATCCTGCTGATGGGATTAACTGCCTTGCTTTCCCATTATTCAAATGAAGGGGACATCTATCAGAAGTTCTATGCAAAATATGAAACTACCGGCATATCACGGTCATCAAATACAATTGCCGACCAAACGCTGACCCTTGCACTGCAAAAGTTTGAAAGTAAAGATTATGAATCGGCGCTAAATTTATTGCAGGAAGTGATTTCGAAGGATCAAAACAATACGGTTGGCCATTTTTATTCCGGCGTGTCCTTTCAGGAATTAGGAAAATACCAGAATGCAATCAAGGAATACGAAGCAGTTGTTACCGATAAAGACAACCTTTTCGTTGAGCAGGCAGACTGGTACATCGGATTGTGCTATCTCCAGACAAATGAAAACAAAAAAGCAATCAAACAATTCAGGAAAATAGCCAATACCCAGGGATTCTATCAGCAAAAAGCTTTGGCCATCCTTCGTAAAATGAAAAATAATATCTAAAAAACATACGTTCTGTTCGTTCGCAATTCGGTTTTAATACTTGTTCTTAGTTATCCCTGTTCAGTTTATCTAATTTCAAGTACGAAAACCATTCCGGTTTTTAGAATTAAATTGTTATACATATCAACTCATATCCTTAGCTCGATTTTCAATCGGGCTATACTTGTTTATAGCAAGTACTCACACAATAATCTCAAAAAACAATTTCAAAAATTATATTTTTTTTTATTGGCTACTGGTATATTCTGTTCTGATTTTCTATATTTACAAACTAACAAAACTCAATCACAAATTATTAACCATCGAAAATTGAAACTTATGGAAAATGTAAATCAAAAAAGACTATTTATTGCAGCTTGTCTGGCACTATTGGTTACTGCCATTACCTTTGCGATCAGGGCAAAAATCGAGGGTGTTTTTAATACGGAGTACGGATTAACCAAAGAGCAAATCGGATATGCTTTTGGGCCTGCTTTTTGGGGCTTTGCCATTGCCATGTTTGCTGGTGGCTTTATTATTGACATCGTAAAAACCAGAACTATTGTTTGGATGGCATTTGGTATGCATTTCATTGGTATTGTGCTGTTACTTTTAGCCAAAGACATGACTTCATTATTTATCGCCAATGTTTTTATTGGTTTTGGAAATGGCAGTGTCGAAGCAGCATGTAATCCTCTTGTTGCTACATTATTCCCCAATAACAAGACAAAAATGCTGAACCGGTTCCATGTTTGGTTTCCGGGTGGAATTGTAATTGGAGGTGTATTGGCGTGGTTCGTAATGGATATGCTTGATCTGCGCTGGGAAGTATTGGTGAGTCTTTTATTTATTCCATTGGTAATATATGGTTTTTTGTTTTTCGGACAGAAAATTCCGGAAACTGAACGTGTGACAAGCGGTGTGAGTTATAAAGAAATGATGCGAAATATTGGAGCACCATTTACAATTATTGCCTCGGTAATCTTGATGATTTTAGTAGCATCAGTTCCTTCATTTAGTTTGAATTTCGACAGCATATATCCATACATCGCTGTTGG
>JAUYTA010000980.1 GCA_030695265.1 Bacteroidota bacterium | reverse complement strand
TTTTTCAATCCTGATGCGACTTTTCTCAGGAATTACCGGTTGTCTTTTTAAGGTGATGAAAACAAAATGGGTGTAAAGGTTATTGAATTCTATTTTCATAAGGTAAATAAGGTTAAAATTTCGGGGCTGACCTAAGTTACTGAGGTTTTTTGAAAAATGTAAGGTTTTCAAAAAAAAATATCCCTGAATTTTTGGTTTTGAAAAACACTTGCCTACAAAAAATCATGTGATCCATAGTAAATCGTGACGGTTATTTTATAACTGATCGTCTTCAGAGCAACGATGCGGCTGCGTAATCTAAAAACAATAGGACATTTGGATGTTCGCGCAGTATGCTTGCCGGACATGCCGGTGAAATTTCGCTGTTCATGGTTTGGTAAACAGCTTTTGCTTTCCGCAGATCCGGAACACTGCAAATAATGGATTTCGATTTCATAATCTGTTTGATGGACATGCTAATGGCTTGTTTCGGAACATCATCGAAAGTGGGAAACCATCCTTCGCCCAATTGCTGGTGGCGGCAGTCATCATCGAGATTGACCACCAGATAAGCATCTTCGGTTTCGAAATCAGCAGGCGGATCATTAAACGCCAAATGTCCGTTTTCGCCAATGCCGACAAAAGCCACATCGATTGGATGGTGGAGAATGATATGCTCCAACCGTTTACATTCTTCCACCGGATCAACTTCTCCGTTTACATAGTGAAATGCTTTCAGACCCACCAGATTCACAAACCGCTCTTTCAGGTATTTGCGGAACGATGCCGGATGCGAATCAGACAGGCCGATGTATTCGTCGAGATGAAAAGCGGTCACTTTCGACCAGTCAACATCCTCTTTAACCAATTTCTCCAGCAATTCAAACTGTGAGGCTCCCGTGGCAACGATAATGTTGGCCTTTCCATTGTCAGCAATGGCTTTCCGAATCAACTCCGCACCAGCGGTGGCAGCTTTTCTGCCAAGTTCCTGTTTCGTTTCTAAGATTATTGTTTCCATGTTCGTTTTATTTATAAAAAGTCGGCAATGGCAAAATACGAGGTTATAAAACTAAAAAGTATAACGGCTATCAGGCTGAAATTCATTTTTGTTCCGGCAGTTTGTTCGTTCATTAACGATTTTCGGTTAATCAGAATCATAATTGGGATGGCTACTGCCGGAAGTATCAGTGCCTGAAAAGCCTGCGAAAAAATCATCAGCAGAGGTGGGGTCGTGCTTATAAACTGCATACCGA
>JAUYTA010000977.1 GCA_030695265.1 Bacteroidota bacterium | reverse complement strand
TTTTTCAATGCTTCACGCCGGGAAGAACTGTTTTCAGGCTCAGGAGCAATTGTTTTTTTTCGGTTTCGGTACATCGAAATAAAGGTATCGATGCTGTAACCCTTTTCGTGATAGAAGAAAAGAAACAGGAGAGCGGCTGCTTCGATAAACAGCTTGTCCACGATGAAAAGATGGCCGTCTGAAGCGCTCATCAGCGGATTGCCAAAAGGCGGGTAGGCAAAATAGTATAAAGTGAGTAGCAACGCTCCGGAAAGTGCGGCAACCCGGCTGAAAAGTCCAATAAAAAGTGCGAGCCCGATAAACAGCAGTGCATACATATTCAGGAAATCGCTGATATTTAAAAGTGTCGGTGAATTTGCAATCCAATGGTAAAATCCGGAGAAAAATCCTGAAGTATTCAGTAAAAATCCGGAGGCAGTCCAGTTTCCCTGAAGAATCTTGGCGGTTCCTTCGTACAGAAAGTGCCAGCCAATGGCGACGCGAAGGATGGTAATAAATAAACGGGTGTAAAATGTTTTTTGCTGAAGTTCCATGTGAGTTTGGTTAGTTAGTTTGATGATTGGTTTAGTTCAAAATCAGACGGTTAATTTCAGAAACTTTTTCGAAAAAACAGCAATAGGAATGAATTTTTAATTAAAAACCACATAGGCAAATAGGTCACAGTAGAATTAGACTATATTTTTCTATGTGCCTATGTGGTTAATTTTTATCGGTTCGCCTCCAGATATTTAATCACAAACCGGATTTCCGAGTAACTATAGCTTTCTCCGATTGCAGATCGGATTTCGTTTATTTGTGTTGTTCGGTTTTTTTCGACATAAGCTGAAATTACTTTAACCTTTGCAGATTCAACAAATCTGGATATTTCCAACTCGCCAAGCCCGACATAATGAGCCAGATGCCCTTCGATTGTCGAAGCCGCGAAATTTCTTTCAGATGCAATTTCCGGAATTGACTTTCCGCTTTTATACAATTCGTAACTGATTTGCTTGGTATCCATCGCGGCTTTTTCGGCTTCTTTCTCGGCGCCAATTGGCAAATCCATTCCTTTTTGTTT
>JAUYTA010000965.1 GCA_030695265.1 Bacteroidota bacterium | reverse complement strand
CCAACATACCTTCTGGAATAGGCGCAAAGGCTCACATAATATTCCCTGAACAGGAAAATATATGTTTCTTCATCACCGATGATTAAACCCCCTACAATATTGGTTGGAAAATTTTTCGCAATCATTTACCGTAAAAGTATCAATTATTTCAGAAGAAACTGAACCGCCCAAACCATGAAAATCTGTTTGTAATATGGTTTCAGCGATTCGCGAAGTTTACGCAAGGCAATGCCCACATGGTTTTCAACGGTTTTTGGGGTAATTCCCAATTGTTCGGCAATCTCTTTGTGCGACAGGTTTTCCTCCCAGGCCAACTGATAAATTTGCCGGCTTTTCTCCGGAAGTTTGCCTATTGCAGCATCAATTAATTCACGAAGTTCGTTGTTCTCCATAAATTGCTGGGCGTTTGAAACTTCGGATATTATTGGTTCACCGGCTTCAAGCGTGGCAAACATAACCTTATTTTCTTTGCGGTAATAACTAATGGCTTTGTTTTTGGCCGAAGCAAAAAGGAAGGATTTAAAAGTAGCTTTAATCACAAGATCTTCGCGCTTTTCCCAAATGTGCGTGAAAATTTCGAGCGCGATTTCTTCGGAAAGTTCCTTCGAATGCAAATAAATCAGAAGAAAATTGCACAAATCTGCGAAGTGCTGGTCGAACAGAAAACGATAAGCCGCTATGCTCCCATCCGCCATTTGCAGCAAAGCCTCCGTATCGTTTCTGAAATTTTGTTTCGACATACCTGATTCTTTTAAATCCAATTAATTGGATTGTTGGCAAATATAGCCATCAAAAACAAGTGCCAAGCAAAACGAACATAAATTTCAGAAAAGCAGCTTAACTGATTATTGATACAATCCGTATAAAACAGACGGATAACGCTAATATCTGGTGTAGAAATTAATAGAATTGCTAATATGGCTGAAGAAGATGACATACCATTTCCTGTCAGGTTTAATCCGCTTAAACACCATCGGAATTATATTCTCGACATACTTAAAAGTGCTTCGCCCGGCGAGATCATTGGCATGCTGGATTCTGTTTGCAACAATTACATCGACATTTATACCGGAACGATGACACCTAAATCCATTGGTAACTCGGTTATTTCTATCCTGAAATCAAAGCAGGCACTCGATGCAGATGATTTCAACCACTGGGTTGCTACAAAAAGCGGGTTCCGGCAAATAACCCTGGAAGACCGGTCACAATGGATTGTAAGGAAAAGTAATGAAGCAGAACGATATATCCACCTGCATCCTGCCCGGACTTGCACGTTCACCATTCGGTTCAAAGGTTCGACCCTTAAAACCGTCTATCTGCTAAAAATCAGTAAGCCGGAAATTCCATCGTTGGAAAAAGTAAACAACATCAGGAAACAAATTGGCCTTTCACCAGTAAAAAAGCTGGAACGAAGTAAAGGTATTTTAAACTGCTATGAAAAGTTTTTCAGGATTAAAATGAATGAAAAATGAAACTGATTCCGGTAAAAGTCGAATGTCATTCGGGGTACAAAGCCGACGAATATCCAATCTGTTTTTATTGGAAAAATATAAAATTTGAAATCAAAGAGATTGCAGACCGCTGGTATCAGGCACAAGAAGCGCCAGACATGCCGGTAGCCGATTATTTTAAAGTTCGCACATCAGGCAAAAGCATATACATCCTCAAACATG
>JAUYTA010000958.1 GCA_030695265.1 Bacteroidota bacterium | reverse complement strand
TCTTGGAATATCTCAGATTTATATTCTTTTTTGCGGAGTATCTTTTGAAGAAAAAACTGACCAATTGCTTTAATGGTGCGGGGGTGTGTAGCAACAACGCTGGTTACCCCAAATTGTAAAATTGTACCTAAAAGTTTTTTTATTATGCCTCCTGAGGCGCCAATGGCAATTTTTCTGGTGAGATAACCGGATGCCAGACCGAAGGCACCACCTAAAATATTATCCATCAGATTGGGTGTTGCAATTATTTCGCCCATCGCATTTCTGATAAGGTTGGCAGGTTTTAAGCTCTCCACAACATTGTAAAAATCTTCTTCCAAACGCTGGCCGTTTTCTACTTGCTGAAATTTCAGCCTTTGAATTGCGTTTTTTAGTCCGGCAGATGATGTGATGTTTTCCATGTTGTTTTATTTAAGCACCTTTTTAATGAGATAATCAGCAACAATTCTTTTGAGCGTTTTATGGAAAAGGAAGTTTATAACAAGCCCTAAAATGCCATAAAGAACCGCAACCGCAAAGAATCCGAAATAGATTTTTCCGAGGATTTCACCTAGCCAAAAAGCCAGGCCCAACGAAACAAAAAGGGTGAACGAAGCAATTACAATCAATACAACATAATGGGATATCAGAGAAGAAGCCACGTCTGAAAATTTATCGAGCGCTTTGAGTTTTACTAACTCAAAGCCAGTTTTGCTGTAATCGGTTGCACTTGCAAACAGTGTTTCAAATATATTTATATTTTCTTCCATGGCTATGGTCTTATGTTGTTTAAAATGTCATTTGATCATTTGATCCGGAAGAATTACTTTCCTGTTTTTACCCAAATCGATAGAGGTTAAAATGTTGATAACAATCAAAGTACCTTTGTGAGATCGGTTAAACTTTCTCAATGAAAATATGGGTCTCAAGGAAATATCTTTCATTCTGCCAGTTTTAATTTTTTGAAAAATTGAATCCGCTCCGGAAACTATGAACGTGAAAAACTTCACTGTTAAAATTTTCCGAAGCAGGTTCAATACAAATATTACTTTCGTAACATTTCAATTTTAGTTTCCTTATTTAAGGTTTTCAGTTTTATGCATTTTTTGTTCTGCATATTCGGTAACGTCACCTTTTACTTTTTCTAATTTTTCGGTGATGCTATCAACTATTTCGCTCAATTTTTCTTTTACGCCTTCTGCGTAAGCCCCACTTTGTCTTGCTATTTTTTTGCGGGTAACCTTACCTCTGTGTGGTGCGAATAAAACGCCTACCAATGCACCGACGGCTGCGCCAGCCAATACACTTAACAATACTTTTCCTGAATTCATAATTTTTGTTTTAATGTTGATTTATAATGTGATGTTTAAAATTAATTTGTGAACCTGTTTGTGGTTAATACAACCTGACTCCCCGGATATTGGACACTTGCATCATCTTCAGGTTATGAAATAATTTTCACTTAACAAAGATGAGGTTCTGTTGACTTAAATGCGTTACACAATTCCGGGAAAAAGTTACATCATTCACAGACTGGGGAGTTAAAATCACCTTTTTCTTTAGGCTTTTACCTATTCTTGCTTTTACTGCAATCAAAATAATCTTGAAGTATAAATTTGGATTGCAAGAAATTGCAGGAGTATCAGTAGCCGATGACTAAAGTGATGACGTAATTTTCTTCAGCTTTTCTTTCAGCTGGCCAAGTCCGACCTGATGTTTTCCGAATACTTCGTCATTCTTGCCTTCA
>JAUYTA010000946.1 GCA_030695265.1 Bacteroidota bacterium | reverse complement strand
ATTTTCATACTATATCAACCGCTTCGGACAATACAACAAGTTGTACGGATCAATAGGTACTTTACTGGTAATTATGCTCCTGATGTATTTACTTTCGCTGATCCTTTTAATCGGGTTCGAATTAAATGCCAGCATTAACGAAGCAGTAAAACACTCGAAGAGAGAGACTTTACACAAGCCACCCTCTAATTCCCCATCCTGAATAAAATTTCTTTTTCCTCTTTGGTGAGTGAACCATAGCCTGATTTGCTGATCTTTTCCAGAATTTCATTCATTCGCACCTGATCCTGATTTTTCTTGCGGTTGTATTCAATATCGTTCACAGGTTTGCGGTAAGTTACTTTTACTTTTGGTTTGGGCGAGAATAGCTTTTTCAAACTATTCATCATCCAGCTCACTCCTTTAGCCGGATCAATTCCCCGACGCAGCTGAAGTACATAAATTACGCCCCAGGCTGCGCCACCCAAATGAGCAAGGTTGCCACCTGCATTGCTCGATGAAATTCCAATTACATACATCAATACAGAAAAAAGTGCAATGTACTTCATCTTTACCGGCCCGATAAACATGAGATGTATATTGTGATTGGGAGCATGCATGGCCAATGCGGTGATAACTGCAATTACAGAAGCTGACGCGCCCAATAGCCTCGAATCCGCCACCATTCCGGCGAAAACAGGAAATGAGTTGTACCCCAAAACATAAAACAAACCACCCAATATACCTCCAAGCAAATAGATGGCAACCAGTTTTCCCTGATCTAAATAGCCAAGAAATATTTGTCCCATCCAATACAACCAAAGCAAGTTGAACAGGATGTGAAGAAAATCGAAATGGAGGAACATATAAGTGATCAATGTCCAGGGCCTGCTTATAAGCAAATTAAAATCAGAAGGAAGGGCTAGCCAGTCAAGAAAAGGGAAATGAGCTCCTGCCAGAAAATAAAAAACATTGACAATTCGGATCAGTAAAAATACACCCAAATTAATGTAAATAAGTCGGGTTAAGGCCGATCCTTCCCTGAATGATTCTTTTATTTCGTCCCAAAAATTCATGGTTGTCTAATAAAAATGCTTTGTGTTTTTGTTCCAGTATTTAATCAGGAAAAAGCCGAAGAGCATTCCGCCAAGATGTGCAAAATGAGCAATGTTGCTACCCGATTGGGTAAGTCCAAGGTAAAGTTCGATGGCTCCGTAACCCATCACAAAATATTTGGCTTTGATTGGTATTGGCGGAAAAAGCAGCATTAACTGGGTATTGGGAAACAACATTCCAAAGCCGAGGAGAATACCGAAAACTGCGCCTGATGCGCCAACAGTCGGAATATTCAGCAAAAGATTCAGCTTACCTGCTATTGGATCGGAGAAATTTTTCCCTTGATTGAATATTTCGGTACCTTGGGTCATCACCATTTCGACTGCTTCAGGTGTCATTTTAGAGGCAACACTCTGGAACTCTAAAAAATTAACAAAGGTGTGAAGCAATGCAGCTCCCAGCCCGGTAACAAAATAGTAAATAAAGAAACGCTTTGGTCCCCAAACACCTTCCAGCACACGACCAAACATCCAGAGTGCAAACATGTTAAACAAAAGATGGGTAAATCCGCCATGCATAAACATGTGTGTCACAAGTTGATATGGTCTGAATTCAGGAGACTGAAAATAGCGTAGCCCTAAAATACTGGTAAGGTCTATTCCACGCATGCTTAAAATATAAGTTGCAAGCAGCATGATAATGTTAATGATAATCAGGTTTTTAACAACCGGTGGTATGGCACTGAAACCAGATTTTGTATTTTGCATCATAGTCTGCTTTTTTATAGGTTTTCCGTTAAAATGTCATTTTAAAAGTTTCTCAAAATCTTCCAATGGCATGATCGACAGTATCTTCTTTCCCTTTGGCGAAAAATTGGGCGTTTTACAGGCAAACAAGTTATCAATCAATTCGCTTATTTCTGCCGGTTTTAATGTCTGTCCGTATTGTATCGAAGAAGCCTGTGCCAGCGATACCGCAACTGTTTCGCGGGCTTTTTCCTGAAGGTTGACCGGTGAATTTTTAAACTCATCAAGTAAACTTTCAATGATTTCGACCGGCGAAGATGTATGCAACACTCCCGGTGTTCCGTTGATAATGAAACTATTCCTGCCAAAATCACGGACATCAAAACCCAAGGCTCTCAGTTCGGGCAGAATACTGGTCAGCAAAGTTGCATCGGAGGCATTCAGTTCGAAGGTTTCCGGGAAAAGTTGCTGCTGACTGGCCACCTCATGACTTTCAATCACCTGCATTAACCGTTCGTACAAAATACGTTCGTGTGCCCGCTTTTGGTCAATCACCATCAAACCCGATTTAACAGGCGTCAGGATGTATTTGTTTTTGAATTGCACCGAACTTTTTGCAGTTTGCTGTTCTTCTATCCTGAATTGCACCGGTTCATCAGCGGGAGTTTCCGGTTGCGACCCCGAGTACTCGGGGGGTTCGAGGCCTTTGTAAAGCGATTGCCAACTCGAAAGGTTGGTACGTTGTGTTGGTGTGGGAGCAAAACTACGATCGGTTCCCGAATAATTTTTTGTTGAAGCTGGCTGTTCAAAAGGATTGTAGGCCGGATTTACTTTTATTTCAGGAGTTTGCACGTCGGCATAATCCCTGAGCGGCATCGGAATATCTACACTTCCGGCCTGATCGAAGTCGATGGATGGCACAATGTTGAACTTTCCGAGCGCTTCGCGAACCGAAGCTTGCAAAATTTGCCAGACCGCCTGTTCGTTTTCGAATTTGATTTCTGTTTTGGTCGGATGAATATTCACATCGATGTCGGCAGGGTTCATATCGAAATAAATAAAATACGACGGAATTGCATCAGGCGGCAATATTTTTTCGTAGGCCTGCATAATGGCGCGGTGAAAATACGGATGTTTGATGTACCGCTGGTTGACGAAAAAAAACTGTTCGCCAAACATTTTTCGCGCGTGTTTTGGTTGCCCGATGAAGCCGCTTATTTTAACCAGTGAAGTTTCAGTTTCAATCGGGATCAGGTTTTGATTGATGTTTTTTCCGAATATTGAAACGATCCGCACCCGTTTGTTCGATCCGTTCAATTCATAAATGGCCGACCCGTTGTGGTAAAGCGAAATGGAAATTTCTGAATTGGCAAGTGCAATGCGTTGAATTTCGTTGATGATGTGTTTCAGTTCAGCCGGGTTCGACTTCAGGAATTTACGCCTTGCCGGAACATTAAAAAACAGGTTCTTTATCTGGAAATTGGTACCGCTGTCGCAACTCACAGGTTCCTGAGCAATAATATTTGAGCCTGAAATGTGAATAAAAGTTCCCAAATCCTGATCGTGTTCTTTGGTTCGAAGTTCAACTTCGGCAATGGCAGCAACCGAGGCAAGCGCCTCGCCCCTGAAACCCATGGTTCGAATGGCAAATATATCGCTGGCCGATTTGATTTTGGAAGTTGCGTGACGCTCGAAGGCCATGCGCGCATCGGTATCCGACATGCCGCAGCCATTGTCGGTAATCTGAATAAGCGTGCGACCCGCATCTTTAATGTTCACTTTTATTTGGGTCGCCCCGGCATCGATGGCGTTTTCCACCAATTCTTTCACGACCGAAGCAGGTCTTTGAATGACCTCTCCGGCAGCTATCTGGTTGGCAACCGAGTCTGGAAGTAGTTGAATGATATCTGGCACAGAAGTTTTTTGGCTATTTCAGTAATAAATAAAATAAAGCGGCTAAAAGGATCACAATTACAAGTAAACGCATGTTCGATTTCCTTCGGGCATCGGCAATTGTTTTGCTGTGCGTAAACTTCCCCGAATTCCGGAACTGACCTTTAATTCCTGATCGGTACAACGAACTTATTTCTTCTTCATTGTTCTGAGCCAGCTCTCGCTTAATCCTTTCCTCACGCTCCTTCATCGCCTCCTTTTGAGGATCGTAAAAGCGGGTGGTTATATTAAACTGCTTTGCCCTTGGCAGATGCAAAAATTTCATTCCCATTGTAAATCATTTTAGTAGTGCGAAATTAACAATTCTGATTGACTCTGAAATTTAATTGATACAATTATCTGTGGTCGGAATGATTGGTTAAAGTGATGATCTTAGCTCCCATCTGGCAATTCAAACATTTTTTGTGGTCGCAATAGTTATTTTTCAACTGAAGCAAAGCCTGTGTTTCAAAAGCGGTGCGGCTTTCAATTCCCAGTTCGTTCCATTTACGGATGATCTGATTTTCTTCCGGAGCCAGCTTTTCCAGCAAAAACAAAGCACGGTCTTTCATCGCCTGATCGAGGTGTTGGTCGCCATAAACAAACAGCAAAGGAACAATCGTGTTGATCACCAAATTATTAAAGGCAGTTTCTCCAAGTACTTTTGGCCTGTTTTCTTCGGAAGGTTTGTTGAAACGGTAATGCGCATCCCAGTATCCTGAAGCTTTTACATCGAAAAGTTTACGCAGATCTTCGGGATTTTCGGTTTCCAGAATCTGCGAAAACAAAGCCGACGAATGGTGTACAAGCATTGCCAGCTGCGCGATTCGGACAGTTGGAAAGTTGATGGGCCGTAACCGCATAAACTTCCACAAATGTGATTCGATACCCGATAAGCTATACTTTTTGTACAGATAGGAATACTCTTTCCGGAGCGAAAGGTAATAATCGTCGCCCAGCAAAGTTTCGTTCAGCAAGCCCGATTGCCCGAAAAGTAAAGCTTCGATCTGAAAAAGATCGTTTTTGTGTTTCGATAATATTTGCAACGGAAGTGATTTGGCAAGCAGTTCGAAAGGCAACGCGTTGGTTTTCATGCCAAAGTTTCGCGCCAGCAACTGGTAAAATGTCTCGTTCCAGTTGTTTTTATTTTGTTTCAAAATATTCAGGATATCACCGGTTTTCGATTGAAGCCGTTCGATCATCAGTGAACTGAACCAAAATCGAAGAATGAACGGGTCAACTTCTGACAGCCTTTCTTCGCAGGCAATCCAGCGTTCCGATTTCAGGAGTTGTTCGTAGTTTTCCAAAATTTCTGGCGGAAAACAGATTTCGAGCGTTGGCAGTTCGTGGTTTTTTACCTGAACGGGTTTGTCGTGCAGTTCGACCACGTGCAGGATAACATTGTCGTAAGCCCCGTCAATATCATGTTTGTGGTGATACCAATGCGACGATTTCTGGTGGACTTCGATATTTCCTGCCCAAATGGTTTCGCCAATCCTGATTTTAGCATTGAAAAAGTCAGGTCCCGAATCGGTGTTTGGTCGTCCCGACGAAATGATTTCGACAGGTTTTCCATCGGTGGTTTTCAGGTCGTCCTTCAGATACAACCCGTGTTTCCAGATAAACTGCAAAAACTCTTCTTTCATTATATTGGAGATGTTATTTCTGATTGGCTTTGCGTATTTTAATCGTAAACGCCTGTGCCGGATTTATCACCAAAAGCTGGTTAATTTCCTTTTCAGAATAGTTTTCACTCAGTAACAATGGAATCAGCTTTTCAAAAAGTACGGTATAGCCCCGGTATTCACCGCCATTTTCTTTGCCCGGATCGTACCAACCTGCATCATGCGATAACAAAATTCGGTTTAGCAAATTGTTATCTTTCAGGTTATTAATCATCGCTAAATAATCCTGAAGGTTATTATCGCCCAATCCATCAAGGCTAATCCATGCGCCCGACTTTGCTGCTTTTATGTGGTTCGCCAGATCTTTTTCTGACTGGGCATGAACCCATATAAACGCTTCGGGCGATACTCCCTCCTGTTTTAGTATCTCAATTTGTTCGAATGCGGGGATAGCCGGTCCGGTATGCGATGCGATTACAAGACCGGTTTTTAAATGTGTAATGGCGGCTGCTGTAATAAGCTTTTTGTGCATATCGGATAAATTGCCGTTGTCAACACCAATTTTTATGAATCCGGGTTTAATACCGGTGCAGTCAATTCCTTCATCCCATTCCGTAATCCATCGTCTTGCGAGCTCACCGGCAGTTTCGTTGTAAGCATATCCGGGAATGAATTTATTATCTCTTGCTCCATAAAGACCAGTGTTGGTAATGATATTTAATCCGGTAGAATCAGACAGGCTTTTCAGCAATAACGGATCTCTGCCAAGAAAAGCCGGCGTACATTCAACAAAGGTCTGACAACCTAAATCCTTTATCTGCTGAAGGTACGGGAATGCCTTTTCAAATACTTCCGGCTTTCTCCATCTGTCACTGCTGATCGAATCGGCGCCAATAAAATCGACTAAAATATGCTCGTGTGTGAGCCAGGTTCCCATTGTTTCGGAAGCAATCGGGCCGTTTACGGTCATAATAATTCCTTTTTCAGGATTGGTTTTACATTGACAAAATGCCAATAAAACCGGAATGGTAAAAAGTAGGATCTTCTTCATCTGTTTTGCTTTTTTTATTTTTGAGGGTTTTATCCAAAAACGATTCAATAAATTTAACAAAACGAATTCAGAAAACACGTATTTTTGCTTGAATTTTAGAAAGATACAATATCTTTAGTGCTAAAAAATGAAACTAAACCAGTCATGAAAAAGAAACTATTGCCATTTATGCTCGTTATCCTTTTTGTTTTCAATGGATTCGCCCAGAATTTACAGGATTTTCAGAAGGATCTTGAAAAGTTGCAAAAATACAATTCCGGACTCGATCACCGTTTGGACCAACTTTCGAAACAGATGGACGACCTGATGTGGTTCCAAAAGGTCGGTGATATTGCCTTTGTTGACAAACTCTATATTTGTGGCCCTGCAAAATGGAAAGAAAAAAATCCGGATGCAATGGGCGCAGGCAATCCTTTAAAATTCTGGACTTATGTTTTTATTCCACTAAATATTGATGTCAACAAAAAATACCCGTTAATCGTATTGCCACACGGTGGTGTCCATGCCGATTTCACAACCTATTATGCACACATTATCAGAGAATTGATCAGCCAGGGATATGTGGTGGTTGCAGCTGAATACCGCGGAAGCACAGGATACGGGAAATCGTACTTCGAGAATATTGATTACGGCGGACTGGAAGTGGAGGACGTGTATGAAAGTAGAAATTCCATATTGGAAAACTATTCTTTTGTTGATAAAAACAGGGTTGGCATCATGGGTTGGAGCCATGGAGGGCTGATTGCTTTGATGAATATTTTCGATCACCCAAATGATTTTCAATGTGCTTTCGCAGGTGTTCCGGTGAGCGATTTGATTGCCCGAATGGGATATTACAACCAAAGTTACAGGGATTTATTTGAGGCAGATTATCACATTGGACAATCGGCCAATCAAAATGTAGCCGAATACCGTCGGCGTTCACCCGCCTGGAATACCCATAAAATGAAAGATACTCCATTGCTGATTCACACCAATACCAATGACGACGACGTAAATGTGCTGGAGGTGGAGCACCTGATTAAATCGTTGAAGGCAGATGGGAAAAAATTTGAACATGAAATTTTCCAAAATATTCCGGGAGGTCATTCATTCGACCGGATCGACACGAAAACGGCACAGGAAATAAGGTTTAAAATCCATCGTTTTATGGCAAAAACGCTAAAGCCTGAAAGACCTTTCAAATCGCAGGAGGACATGCGAAAAGCTGCTTACAGATATTAAAATATCAATGCAAATCCCTCTTTTTCAACAAGCTTCCAGGCGTAAACGAAACTATTTTCATCCATAATTTTGATTCGGTTTTTCCGGAGAAGTTTTTTAATGGCTTTTTGTGAGACCTTGTCGAATTTTGACAGCAAAGCGCCCAAATTCATTCTTACCGAAGAATATCCCTTTTCCGGTGAGTAAAAATAGTATAGGTAATTTTGGCTATAAGAAAGGTTTTTCAATATATTCTGTTGATCCTTATACGGTGAAACCGTGATCAGAATTACTTTTCGGTAAGCCAGCAAATCAGTTTCCCCATCCGACAGGACTTCAAAATAGCGTTCGCCTTTCATAAAACCGTCGAAATACAATCTTCGAAAAACCCGGTTTATTCCGTCCTTTTCAGTAAATGAAAAACCATTCAAACTGGCTTTGTCAATTACAATCTGAGTGGTGATGGCTTTGTTGTAATACAAAATTTCATCTTTAAACGAGCTGTATCGCAAGTATAAACTATCTGCAATTTCACCACTGGCAAATTCAAATTTTCCGGGCAGCCACGAGTCGTTCAGAAAAGGAACCCCATCGTATATGGGGTAAGTTATATAGCGGGTGCCTTTAATTTTTTCGGCATCCCAGTTCGGGTTCATCGGTTCCTGTGCGAAAACAGTGGTGGCAAAACCTGCTGCATGAAAAAGAATGATTAGAAGAATTATCCTGATGTTCATATGCCTATAAGCTCTTTTCACATTATTTTACTTCAAATTGTTTTTCTGCAAAAATCAGCGTTCCGTTTTTCAACCGGCCTCTTACGATCAGCTTAAACTGGCCCGCAATTGCAGAAGTATTACATTTAATAAAAATCGTACTTTTTGGTTCAGCCAAAGGATTCCAATAAATAAGCTGTCTCAAATCAGGAATATTTGACTCTGAAATTACATTTTCGGCAGTAATTGCCTTCAACTGAATGGTTTCAAGATCCATTCGGATGAGTTGATCGGAGGTGGGAAGCAGTGAATAATCGGCTTTGGTGGTGTAAATTGCTACCACACCCGGAAACCGGAGGTCGCCATAATACCGTTCGTATTGGCAAATCTCAATACGATCGATGTCGGTTGTACCCATATCTTTAATTACATTCAGGTCCCTGATTGGTATTCCATCGATCAGGATCAACGGGTTATCGCTGAAGTAGTTGTGCATGTTGTTATTAATTACGTGAAGGGTCGGCTCGTTGTTGTAATTCCTGAATTTTACGCCAGGCAACAG
>JAUYTA010000940.1 GCA_030695265.1 Bacteroidota bacterium | reverse complement strand
GACTTTCGAAGGAATGCGCTTCATGAGTGATGTTGTTTTTACCGGACGACTTGGAAATGAAGCTTTGCACCAGGTTTTGGGAGCATCACTTGCGCTTACTTTTGTGCCATTCTTTGAAGGTTTTGGCATTCCGGTTATTGAAGCGATGAACGTGGGTGTTCCCGTAATTTGTTCAAATACAACTTCTTTGCCTGAAGTTGGCGGTGATGCGGTTTTATACGTCAATCCGTTTGATGTGAGCGAAATTACTGATGCGATGGTCAGACTTTATCAGGACAAAGAACTTCGCGAATCGTTGATTGAAAAAGGTTTCAGGCAAAAGGAAAAATTTAGCTGGGACAAAACTGCTGACTTGCTATGGCGAAGTATTGAGGTTTGTGCAAATACCTGATAGAGACAGAAGTCAGAAGTCAGAAGTCAGAAGTCAGAAGACCGGAGTCCGGAGTCAGAAGTCCGGAGTCAGGAGACCGGAGTCAGGAGACCGGAGTCAGGAGGCAGGAGTCAGGAGACAGGAGACAGAAGACCGGAGTCCGGAGACCGGCTTCCTGAGTAGCGAAGCGTATCGAAGGAAACGTATCGAAGGGAGCATTCGAAGAGAGCATTCGAAGAGAGGCGCACAGATTTATGTACTTAAGCACTGCACACAAATGAAACGAACATGCCGCTGAATTAATTTCAATGGAGGCGGCGCAAAAAGGAATGAAAATTAATGTTCGAAATGGATGCTTTCTGGCATGAGAGTTCCCTGCCCGCCAAAAGGCTTGTCAGGCGGGCATCCGAACGCTCAAATAATCAACAAATTAATAACGATATTTTCGGATGAACATTGAAGAATTCAGGGAATATTGTATTTCGAAACCGGGCGTTACCGAAGAATTTCCGTTCGATGAGGTGACGCTGGTATTTAAAGTGATGGGCAAAATGTTTGCACTTACCAATCTCGATGGCGAATGGTCGCTGAACCTGAAATGCGATCCGCAGCGTGCCATCGAACTTCGCGAAATGTACCCGGCAATTCGGCCTGGCTATCACATGCACAAAGCCCATTGGAACACGGTAATGATGGATGGTTCACTTAGCCAAAAGCTTATTTTAGAACTGATCGACCATTCTTACCAGTTGGTGGTTGAGAAGTT
>JAUYTA010000936.1 GCA_030695265.1 Bacteroidota bacterium | reverse complement strand
GCAACCAACAAAGATCTTCAGGAAGAAATAAAAAAAGGAAATTTCAGACAGGATCTTTACTACCGGTTATTCGGTTTGCCCATTGAGCTACAACCCTTACGTGAACGCGGAAATGATGTAATTATATTGGCCAGGCACTTTATCAGCTTATTTTGCAAGGAGAACAACATGAAGCAAAAGTCATTGACTGCTGAAGCCTCGACCCGCTTGCTCTCCTATTCATTTCCGGGCAATATTCGTGAACTAAAATCGGTAATTGAACTTGCGGTTACCCTGGCCGATCAGAATGAAATAACCACCGACCACATCGTTTTGGGAAGAGGTCAGGATTTACTTGGCGATCTGTGGAATGAGGAACTCAGTCTTCGTGAATACGATATCAGGATAGTGAAAAAATTTCTGGATAAATACAACAACAACATCAAACTGGTGGCCGAAAAACTTGACCTGGGTGTGGCAACCATCTACCGGATGTTAAAGGAAGACAATAAGGAATAGAACTTATTGAGTTCTTCAAATTTATCAGTTCAGAAGTATTTTTTATCATTTTGATAAAACAAGGCTTCATTCAAATCTACATAAAACATTTATTACCAACATTTTAAAGCAATGCCTTCACAGTGGCACAAGCATTGCTTTGTCGTTTCCTGAAATCGGAAAGCACCCAAATGTATTGAACAAAAGTGCTGATCCTTAGATTTAGTATTATTAAAACTCTTAATCAATAAAGTATCATGGAAAAGACACAAAAAACACAGTTAGCGACAATCATTATTGCAAGTTTCATTTTGATTGTCAGCATCGTAGGCGGAGTATATGTTTATAATCAGAAAAAAGCTGAAATCGAATCATTGATTGCTGAAAAGGATAGCATAAACCAAACGATGCAAGAAAAAGAAGCTTTTATGACTGACATGGAAGGCAGTTTTTTTGAAATCGAAAACAACCTGAAATTAATAAAGGAAAAAAGAAATCAGATTTCGATGGTTCAATCAGAAGGTGGTAAAAACAGGAAACAGGCAATTATTGACGACATCAATTTGTTGGACAATCTGGTTGATGAAAACAATAAAAAAATTGCCGAACTGGAGCAGAAACTAAAAAAATCTGGGTTGAGCATAAAATCCTATGAAACCAGGCTGAAAAGTTTTGCTGCAACCATCGAAAGCCAGAACATCGAAATTGCTGAATTGAAAAGTATCGTTGAAAGCAAGAACATCACCCTGGCAGAGATGGATTCAAAAATCCAAAATCTGGATCTGAACATTAAAGATCAGACAGATACGATCACCTACAAGCAACAAGTGATTGTAGAAAAAACGAATAAACTCAATACAGCTCATGTTGTACTTGGAACTTTCAAGGAATTGAAGGAAGAAGGCATACTAAACCGCGAAGGCGCCATTCTTGGACTTGGTGGAAGTAAAGCGAT
>JAUYTA010000925.1 GCA_030695265.1 Bacteroidota bacterium | reverse complement strand
TCATTGGCGCCCGACATTGCGGTGGACAACCAGCACCGTGTAATTGCCCTCGATTTTGAACGCCAGCAAGTACGAATTTTTGAAAAGAACGATTAAAATGAACGATAAAAAAAACAACCGGAGAGATTTTTTCAGAAAAGCAGCACAGCTAACTTTTCTGTCAGCCATGATTGGTGGTTCGGCCTATTTGCTGGCCGAAGACCGGGTTCAGTTGGAAGGTTGCGGCGATAATCAGTTTTGCAAAAAATGCCAGAAAATAGCGACTTGTTCGTTGGATCAGGCTAATAAATACAGAAAAGATGAGCGATAAAAATGAACCCAAAAGCATAGAGCGCCGTCGGTTTATCCGCAACGGAATGCAAATGGCGCTGGCTGTTTCGCTTGGCGGTGTGGCTGGTGTTTCGTTCCTGAATGCGACTCCCAAAGATCTGGTTTGGCAGATCGATCCTTTCAAATGTGTGCAATGCGGGCGCTGTGCAACCGAATGTGTAATGACACCTTCAGCAGTAAAATGCGTGCATGCCTACGCTTTGTGCGGCTATTGCGACTTGTGCGGCGGATACCTGAAACCCGATGCGAATGCCCGTAGCACGGCTGCCGAAAATCAGCTTTGCCCAACTGCCGCCATCAAACGTAAATTTATTGAAGAACCTTATTACGAATACGAAATCATTGAAGATCTGTGCATCGGTTGTGCCAAGTGTGTGGCCGGTTGTACTGCTTTCGGAAACGGGTCGTTTCATTTGCAGATTCGTCACAACTTGTGCAAAAATTGCAACGACTGCGCCATCGCACGTGTTTGTCCGGCCGAAGCTTTTGTGCGTGTTCCGGCCGATACGCCCTACTTAATTAAGGGTGATTTTACGAAAGGAGCCAAAGGGAAGAAAGCATAGGCGACTTGGCGAATTGGCGATTGGGCGAACTGGCGATTTCCGAGACACTGAAAGTGTCAAATTTGAATAACCGCGGGTCTCGACGTGAGCTCAGTCGAACGGTGAAGCGAAGCGGAACCCGTGGATAAGATGAAGAAAAAATAATCGTCCGCGCTTAAATGATCAACAAAGAAATATTCTGATTTCGGACGGAAGGAGAAAGCATAATTAAAGCATTAAGTCATCACAATTTGTGATGAGATCACAATCATTGTCAGGAAATAGTTAAAAAATACAGGAATAAATTATTGATCGGATAATCTCGAAAAAATAAATGCAACTCGAAAAAATTCAAACTAAGATTTACGAAATCCGGGAAAAG
>JAUYTA010000918.1 GCA_030695265.1 Bacteroidota bacterium | reverse complement strand
TGGAATTTTGCGTCAGTCAGTTGTGGTCATTTATTGTCATTCTGTTGTCATTTAATGGCAACTTAATGACTACCAAAAGCAAACTAACTTTCCCAAAGTTTTATAAATAGTATAAAACTTTGGGAAAGTTTACAAATAACTAAAACACACATAAAATGCTAACTACCATCGACTTTGCCATTATCGCAGTTTACCTGAGCTTATTGATTTTTATCGGCTTCTACTTAAAACGCCAGGCATCGAAAAATCTTGAATCGTATTTACTTGGAGGTAAAACCATTCCGTGGTATATGCTTGGGTTATCAAATGCTTCCGGCATGTTCGATATTTCAGGAACAGTCTGGCTGGTGGCAATAACGGTAATTTATGGCCTGAAAAGTATTTACATTCCATGGCTCTGGCCGGTTTTCAACCAGATTTTCCTGATGGTTTACCTGTCCGCATGGCTGCGTCGTTCAGGAGTAACAACGGGTGCCGAATGGATAGGTTTCCGCTTCGGGAAAGACAAAGGAGCGGTTACTTCGCACTGGATCATCGTTATTTTTGCCATTCTGGTTTGCCTGAGTATGCTGGCTTACGGCTTTATCGGCATGGGTAAATTCATTGAAATATTTCTTCCGCTTAAATCCATTTTCCCGTCGCTGAGTTTTATTCCCAACATTTATGTACCTCATGTCTGGGGAATCACATTTACACTTTTCGCTGTTTTTTATGCACTGATGGGCGGAATGATGAGCATCGTTTGGGCAGATGTGGCGCAATATGTAATCATGACTTTGGCAGCCATTGCCATCGCCGTTATCGCAATGATGCATCTGGACATTCTGGAATTCTCAAAGTTAGTGCCCGAAGGCTGGTTTTCGCCTGCATTTGGCACTCACCTCAATATGAACTGGACCGGAAAATTTTCAGAATTCAATACAAAAATTCAGGGCGATGGTTACGAGCTGTTCACACTTTTCTTTGGCGTAGTGCTGATGAAAGGAATTTTGAGCAGTATCGCCGGTCCTGCGCCAACATACGACATGCAGAAAATATTGTCCACCAAATCGCCGCGCGAAGCTTCCCTGATGAGCGGATTTGTATCGGTTGTTTTAATGCCCGTCCGCTATTTGATGATTGCAGGTATTGCAGTCATCGGACTAATACTTTTTGATCAGATCAAAGATCAGATAACCATCAACGGAATGGTCGATTTTGAACTTGTTTTGCCGGCGGTTATTGCGCACCCCTGGATTCCTGCAGGATTGGTCGGATTGATTCTCGCAGGCCTGCTGGCTGCTTTCATGTCCACTTTTGCCGGCACACTGAATGCGGCACAGGCTTACATTGTGAACGATATTTATATCAAATACATCAAGCCTGAAGCTTCGGCCAAACAATCGAACAATGCAAACATCATTGTTGGTTTGGTGGTGGTGATTATCAGCGTAGGTTTTGGCGTACTTGCCGAAAACGTAAACAGCATCCATCAATGGGTAACAGGCGCATTGTACGGCAGTTATATAGCAGCCAATATCCTGAAATGGCATTGGTGGCGGTTCAACAGCAAAGGTTTTGCATGGGGAATGACAGGCGGTCTGATTCCGGCACTGATTTTACCTTACGTTCCGGTGATCAATACCGTTTTACCAATCTACTATTTTCCGATTATTCTTGTATTCTCCGTAATCGGATGTATTTGGGGAACTTATACTGCTCCGGCAACCGACACCGAAGTACTGAAGACCTTCTATGCAAAAACACGTCCGTGGGGGTTTTGGAAACCGATACACGAAATGGTGGTTGCTGAAAATCCCGGGTTCAAAGAGAACACGGCTTTTGGTCGCGATATGGTGAATGTTTTTACAGGTATTGTGTGGCAAACAGCCTTGGTGGCAGCTCCTATCTACCTGGTGGTAAAACAATTCAACTCATTTGCCATTGCTTTGATGATTGTCGGGGTTGGATCGGTAATACTGAAAAAGAACTGGTACGATAAACTTGAAGATTAAAAAAGGAGAGAACTTTGCCAAAGTTTTGTACAAGACTGGAATAAACTTTGGCAAAGTTGACTTGATTTAAAGAAATAACTTTGGCAAAGTTGACTTAATTAAAAGACGATAAAATAAAATATGCGGCTGGAAATTAACGAAATAACTTTGCCAAAGTTTGTACATTTTATAATTTAAATAAGGTAATAAGGTTGTGTTTGTATGGTTACTATTTCTACTAAGGTCAATTTTTCAAAATAAGGTTTCGAAAAATTCAATTGATTAATTGTCTGTTTAATAGGCTCATTAATCCCGAAAAAACCTTATTGCTGTTTTTAAACCTTAGTAGAACATTTATCACCCCATCAATCTAACCTTATTAATCACCAGTGAATTTGAAAAATAATTACCCACACCAAACGTTACAGAACCATTTTAGAACTTTGGAAAAGTTAGAACAATAATTAATCAAAACGATGAATTCCAATATCTTAAAACTAAAGCAACAAGTTAAAGAATAGCTGACGCAAAATATTCTTCCATTCTGGTCGCAACAAATGTTGGATGTTGAGAACGGCGGTTTTTACGGTTGCATTAACGGGGACGGTAAATTAATTTCTGAAGCTGACAAGGGTGGAATCCTGAATGCAAGGATTTTATGGTCGTTTTCATCGGCCTATCTTCAGGAGAAAAATCCGCTTTATCTTGAAATGGCCAACCGTGCAAAAGATTTTATCCTGAAGCATTTTTTCGATCCTGTACTTGGCGGAACGTATTGGACCATCTCCTTCGATGGAAAACCTGTTGATACCAAAAAGCAAATTTATTCTCAGGCATTTTTCATTTACGCTTTTACTGAGCATTACCGTGCTTCAGGAGATGAATCGAGTCTTAGGACAGCCGTTGGATTATTTAGGTTAATAGAAAATCATAGTTTCGACTGTGAAAAGAATGGCTATTTTGAAGCTTACAGCCGGGATTGGCAACTTCTGGAAGATCTGCGCCTGAGCGAAAAAGATGAGAATGAGAAAAAAACCATGAATACGCACCTGCACATTCTGGAAGCATACACCAATTTGTACCGCGTTTGGAAAGATCAAACGCTTGGCCAGCAATTGGGAAACCTGATTCTTATTTTTACTGAAAAGATCGTCAATCAAAAGACCAAACACCTGAATTTGTTCTTTGACGAAAACTGGAATACAAAGTCAACCATCGTTTCCTATGGTCACGACATTGAAGCTTCGTGGCTGATTGATGAAGCAGCACGTGTATTGGGTGATCAGGATTTACTGACCAAAGTGCAGAAATTATGCATTGGAATTGCGGAAGCTGCCTGTGAAGGATTACAGCCCGACGGAAGTCTGGTTTATGAATTGGATAAAGGTCATTTGGAAACTGACCGGCACTGGTGGGTTAATGCTGAGGGCGTGGTAGGTTTTCTGAATGCTTTCGAATTAACCGGCGATCATGAATGGTTGGAGAAATCGCTCAAATGCTGGAAATACATACAGGAAAACCTTATTGATACTGAAAATGGCGAATGGTTTTGGAGTATTTCGGATGATGGAACCGTAAATCGAGATGGAGACAAAGCCGGTTTCTGGAAATGCCCCTATCACAACAGCAGGATGTGTTTGGAAGTGATGATGAAAAGAGAATGAGTTTAAAGTTTCAGTTTTAAAGTTGAAAGTTGGACAACCTGGAATCTGGAATTTGGAACTTGGAACTTGGAATTTGGAACTTGAAACTTTTACAATCCCAATTCGTCGCTGATCTCCTGCATCGCCACCAGTGACAGTTCAGCGAAATCCTGAATTGGAATGCCAATTAGCTCACATTCAAGAATGGTTTCGCGATTGACAGAGGCTGCAAAAGCTTTTTCCTTCATTCGTTTGGTAATTGACTTTGTTTTTACAGAAGCAAGTTTTTTATCCGGATAAACCAAAGCAGTCGCCATTATTAATCCGGTTATGGTTTCACCGGCAGCAAGCGCATGTTGAAAAATGGTGGTACGTTCTTTTCCTGAAGCCATTTCGTTGTGCATCACAATGGCATCAATTGCTTCTGCAGAAAGCATTCCATCGAGCATTACTGCTGAATGAAGTCCATGCCGAAGCGGATCTCCTCCGGTAATTTCCACGTCAATATCGTGCAGTAAACCTGCCATCCCCCACTCTTCCGTATCCTTGTTTAATTTTAGTGCAATTGCCCGTAAAACGGCCTCGCTGGCCAGACAATGTTTGAGCATATTTGCATTCTGAATGTGTTGATTCAAAAATTCCAGGGCGTTTTCACGTGAAATCATGTCAGTAGTTCTATTTTTGTTGCTGCAAATTAGCAAAAAACAAGACAAAAACGATGGCTTTCGAAATTGAACGTAAATTTCTGGTTGACACCAGTAAATGGGTTCCGGCTGATACCGGAACCAAACTCATTCAGGCATATCTGGGGCTCGATCCTCTGCCCGTCGTGCGCATACGGATATCAGGAGAAAAGGCTTTTTTAACCATTAAAGGTCCTTCAAGAACCATTTCGCGGCCCGAATTTGAATATGAAGTTCCGGTTGAGGATGCCTACGAATTACTGAAACTGGCAATATCGGAACCTGTGGAAAAAACAAGACACAAATTTCAGTACGAAGGTTTTCTTTGGGAAGTGGATGTTTTTTCAGGAAAAAATAAAGGACTGGTAATGGCTGAAATTGAGTTGAATTCTGAAAATCAAAATTTTAAACGACCGGATTGGCTTTTACAAGAAGTTTCGGGCGACGAAAGGTTTTACAATTCATACCTTTCTGAGCACCCGTTTCAGGAATGGAACGATCACATGGCCTGATTTTTGAAAGGCCGGACACAACAAGAATTAAAAAAAATCGTTTACCGAATAGCCAATAAACCGATTATTTATGCACTTGAAAAATCTCTTAACAGGATTCATTATCCTGATCAGCCTTTCCACTTTTGCTGGAACCAATTTTCTCCCACAAAAAAAAGAAAAAACCAATCTTTCGGTCGATTCCGTTCAACTGGGAATCGATTACCTGAAAAAGTACATTCAGCCATCAGGAATGTGGTTTTCCGAAGACCCTGAAATTATGCGCCTGGTAAAAGGCTTGGTTCAATTTGCCGAAAACGAACGCATCGACAGTATTTTGGTCAGGCTTGAACGTTTTCAGGAAAAAAAAGATGCCAGATACATTAGCCGCCTGCCCAAGTATGTGAGCGACTCGTTGATAGTACCCGGATACCTGCCGTACCCAAACATTCTGGAAAAGATGAAACGACTCGACCGCGAAATCTGGAACGGCGTGGATCTTAATTCCATTCCTTTACCTGTAAATCTGACCCGAAACGCGCAAAAAGGCGAGGCAATTGCACCCGGTGATGAAAAAGCCATTCTGGAACGTACCGGAATAGTTTTGCCCGACAGTTTAATGAATGTACATGCAATCCCCGATTCGCTAATCCACACGGCAAATGATTTTAACCGGATTAGAAACCGCGACCAGTTAAGAAGCAGCTTGCTTGAACAGGCAAGGGTGAATTACAACAATAACATACAAAAAGCCAATCTTGATTCAGCCATTACCAGGTACAGAAAATATGCGGTTCGTGTATTTTCCGATTCACTGCAGAACAACCTGCGCGATTCGCTAAAATTTCGGAACCACCAAATCCTAGCAAAATATAACGATTCAATCGTACGGTCGGTAAACGATTCAATCAATCGGTTTGTGCAGACTTTACAGCAATACGCACACAACGATTCTGTCAGTATCTGGGTACAAAGTTTATCCGGAAAACCGGCACAAGTATGGCTTCGGAACAACAAGCGATCTGCCAACCGTATTTACATTAAAAATCAGCAAAACGACTCGCTCGCAGTAAGGATTATGAATCTTGACAAACATTCGCTTGGGATTGCCATTGACGATGATGTAACATTCACCCGACTCGGACAAAGACAACACCGCGATTTTGTGTTCGAAAAATTTGCACCTGAACAGAAGTTAACCAAGATCAACAAAAAATATCAGATTGTGACTCCCTGGGATATGGGAGGTCACGGCACCTTTGGGTTTACACAAACCTATCTGAACAACTGGAAAGCCGGGGGTAGAAGCGCCTTTTCTTTTTTAAGTGTGCTGAAGGGATATGCCAATTATTCAAACCCTAAACTGAAATGGGAAAATACCGCAGAGTTGAGGAACGGCTGGATCAGGCAAGGCGGCGACCTTAACCAGACTCAGAAAAACGACGACAAACTGGAACTGATTACCAGACTTGGAGTTAGCGCATTTAAGAAATGGTATTACAGCAGTGAGATCGACTTTATCACACAATTCTTTAACGGATACAAATATCCAAACAAAACTACGCCTATTTCAAGTTATTTGTCGCCCGCCAAGACTTTATTCAAGTTAGGACTCGACTATAAACCGAACAAGAATTTCTCACTGTTCCTTTCGCCGATAACTGCTAAATATGTTTTTGTGCGCGATACTGCCCTTATCGATCAGACCAGATATGGCGTTCCGGAGGACAAACGAAGCTTTTGGGAACCTGGATTTAACGCCGATCTCAGATACAAAATGGATATTACCCCACGCATCAGTTATGAAACCAAATACAAAATGTTCTTCAATTATCAGCAACCATTTAAAAGAGTGGACATTAACTGGGAAAATACAGTTATTGCGCAACTCACCGACCGCATTAACATGTCATTTATGCTCTATATGCTGTACGATGACAATGTAACTTTCGCAACCGGGAAACTCGATAACGAAGGGGTGGAAATATTTAAACCCAAATGGCAAACAAGGGAATTGATGACAATTGGATTCTCCTATAAAATAAATAAGCGTATTTATAAACAAAGGAGGTTGAATTAAAGCAGTCATTGTTCAGTCACAGTTTTCAATGGTCAACGGCAGTAATTCGTAACGGAAATAACCTATATTTGGCCAACTTTCAGATTGAACAGGGGAATAGAAAAAAGTAAAAACGGGATACGATGAAGACATACAAAAAATATTTCAAGATAACAGCCTTGCCCGCTGATGTTTACAATGCACTGACAAATAAAAACATGCTCGAAATATGGACTGGCGAAGATGCTGTAATGGAAGATGTTGCCGGTTCCGAATTTTCATTGTGGGAGGAAAGTATTTGTGGCATTAACCTCGAATTCGAAAAAGACCACAAAATTGTTCAGGAATGGTTTTTTGGCGAGGAAGACGAAGACAAAAAGTCAATCGTAACCATTAAACTTCATCCTGATAAAAAAGGAACCATCATGGAAGTCAATCAAACCAACATTCCGGATGAAGCTTACAGAAACATTGCAGAAGGTTGGGAAGAAGATTATTTCAACGGACTTAACCAGCTTTTTGAGCCATAATAAACAACAGATGAAAAATAACCACATAGGCACATAGTTCACATAGAAAATAATAGCTATGTTTTCTATGTGCCTATGTGGTTTAAAATAAACAGAAAATATCCAATTAAAAATGGAGTTTCTGCCTCGATACCTAACAATCTGAAGCTTGAAAATTAATGACTTCCCAGCGAAATTAGCAAAATACCGATTAATATTCCGGCCAGGTACAATCCTTTTTTCCGGAGGTTCTTTTCATGAAAAACAACCGCGCCAACCACAAATGAGATGACTACCCCACCCCGCCGCAGCGACGAGATGATTGATATAAGCGAATCTTCGTAAGTGAGCGCGTTAAAATACAGAAAATCGGCGAGTACAAGAAATACCCCAATCATCGGAATCGACCAACGCCAGTGAAACGGAGTACGTTCTGCTTTTGGCAACCGCCAACGGTTCACGGCTAAAATTGGCAGCAAAATCGCCACCTGATAAAACGAAAACCATGCCTGTACCGCCAGCCGGTCAACCCGCCGCATGATAAATTTATCGTACAATCCGCTGGCAGCACCGATAAAAGTGGCAGCCACTATAAAAAGCACCCATTTATTGGTCTTGAAATGAATGCCTTCCAGCTTTCCGGTAGTCGATAACAGGTAAAAGAAAAGCAAGGTAACCGATACGCCCAGCCATTGATATAAATTCAGGTGTTCGCCAAAAATGAGTATTGCACCCAGTAGTGTCCAGATTGGACCAGTTGCGCGAATGGGACCAACAATGGTGATCGGCAGGTTTTTAACTGCGTAAAATGCAAGTATCCAGCTCGCAACAACAATCACCGATTTGATCAGGATTAATCCGTGTTGTTCAATATTGATTTCAGGAATAAAAAGATGAATGCGGGTGAAAAATTCAGGGGCAAAATACGACCCGATTACAAAGGGCACAAAAATGAGCGAACTGGTTAAAGTTGATAAAAACAAAACCGGAATAACCGCATTTCGTTGTACTGAAATCTTTTTGAAAACCTCATAAATTCCGAGAAGTACAGCCGACATCAACGCTAAAATCACCCACATAGAACAGTTTCAAGTTTCAAGTTTCAAGTCTGCTTTATGCAACAATTTTACTATCGTAATATCTATTAGCTATTGAGTCATCGTATTCCTCCGGAGATAAATTTAAAACATCCATTGAAACTTTGAATTTCTTTAACGTTTCAATTTCAGGTTTCATTGTCATTTGCGATCGCTCGAATATATCCTTATTTATAAAATCTGATGAGATAATTATTAAATCAATATCACTATCCTCATGCATCTCTCCACTCAATGCGGAACCAAATAAAGCAATCGAATCAACTCTTAATCCATTCTTAATCAAAAGTTCCTTAAGAAACTGAACAATCTCGTTTATTGTTGTTTTATCCATGACTGAATTTCTTTGGTTCGTTTTAAAAAATTTTCAGTACGCTCTTTCGAATATTCAGCAACAAGTTTTCGTAGGTTTTCCGGGTATCTGGTCGGTACGGAAATCTTATTGAGTGTAAACAAAAACTCATAATATGAATCATCCATCTTTAATTCAATTTTTTCGACAAAATAAATTAAGCTGTGTGATTTTGACGGAAACTCTCCTTTTGACTTGACCAATAATCCCTTTAATACCTTTTCCAAACTCAAATGGCACATAAAAATACAATAGACATATCTTCCGGACTTAAACATATCAAATGCCGTTTCCAAATCATAATCTGATTGAAAATACCATTCTTCATGTCTGTTTTCCTTTTCCATGAAACAAAACTACAAATAATTATGGCTTACCTGCAATTAGAAGATTTTTTGTTTTAAGTCCCGCAGTTAATTGACTTCAATCGATTTAAGTGTTTGTCGATTTCAAAAATTTTGAATCTATCAAAAATATTTAGATCGATTATGAATTCTTCTTTTTCCTCACAACCAAAATAGCTCCAGCAAGTGCAACCAAAGCGCCCACGAGAGAAAGCACCGAGAAATGTTCGCCGTCGATCCAGGCTACCTGCATCCAGGTTAAAACTCCCATCAGGATAAAAGTG
>JAUYTA010001023.1 GCA_030695265.1 Bacteroidota bacterium | reverse complement strand
TAAAACCCAAAGAAAACCTCCACCGGCATTGGGCGTTTTCCAAAAAAGTTCCCAGAAATCTTCCAGGCCGGCAGCGCCGCCACCATCGTCCTGCGCATGCAAAAACTCGGTGGGCATGTAAATTTTGCCTTCAGCAAATATCTTTTTCGAGCTGTAATACGTTTCGTAGTGGTTGCAATCGATGCCGTTAAAATCGTTTCCGGGCCGGTGATGCGCATGAATTACCGGGCGATTCGACTTGTCGTAAATGGCAAAATCATCATCCAGCTCCTTGTTGGTTCCGCCTTCGTTTCCGTTGCTCCAGAAAATAATGGAAGGATGATTCAAGTCGCGGATCACCATTTCCTTCACCAGTTTCGCACCGGGAGCGGTGGCATAAGCATTTTGCCAGCCCGCCAACTCATCGAGCACATACAAACCCAGCGAATCGCAGTAATCCAGAAAAACCTTATCGGGAGGATAATGGGCACAACGAACAGCATTCATGTTCATAGCTTTCATCAGTTTCACATCATCCAGATTAATTTGATTGTTCAGGCAACGCCCGGTTTCAGGCCAAAAAGCATGGCGGTTGATGCCTTTCATCTTGATTTTGGTACCGTTCAGGTAAATACCGTCGCCCTGCCGGATTTCGATGGTGCGAAAGCCAAATTTTTCGGTGGTGGTGTATAATTCGATTTTGCCGTCTTTCAATGAAACCCTTACCGAATAACGGTTGGGCGTTTCAGCAGTCCACATTGCCGGATTGGCAATTTTGCAATTTAAAGTGACCAGCGAATCGGTTTTGTTCGCAACTGAATTGCAAGTGGCAACAATATTGTTTTTTGCATCCAGGATTTCAGCAACAATCGTTTTTTTTCCTTTCAGGTTTTTGGGGAAAACATCCATAGCAAACGAACCATCAGCTTTGGCATTGATGGCAACGCGTTCAATGTGTTCCACCGGAAAAGCTTCGAGGTAAACCGGACGAAATATGCCGCCAAATACCCAGTAATCGGCAAAACGTTCGGCACTGTTAACCGACTTGTCTGCTGACATTTTACTGACGGTAGCTTCGAGCAAATTTTCCTTCCCTAATTTAAGTTTATCGGTAATGTCATATCTGAATTGATAAAACGCGCCCTGATGAATGTCGCCAGCCAGTTGGCCGTTGATTTTCACTTCGGTATCGGTCATCGAACCTTCGAAGACGATGAAAACCTTGCGGTTTTTCCAGTCAGCAGGAACATGAAAGGCATATTTATACATTCCTTTTTCGTCGGCAAACTTGAACTTTTTGCCGTAGGTGCGGTAGTCGCGGCCATAATCGTACTCGCCAAATCCCTGTTGTTCCCAATGTGAAGGAACTTCAATTTTTGACCAAGCACCGCTGTTGCGACCTGAAGTACAGAAGAAGTCCCATGTTTTA
>JAUYTA010000905.1 GCA_030695265.1 Bacteroidota bacterium | reverse complement strand
CATCACCTCATTTTTCAACTTCTTCTTCTTCTTCTTCTGTTTTTCTGTTTTTCTTCTACCCAGTAATAAATAATTGGTGAAACCAATAAGGTCAGGAAGGTCGAGGTGATTTTCAAAGCGGTCCGCCTTCTTTGCGGAGTTCGTTGATATGGTCGGGCAACACAATACCGTTTAGAACAGCGACTTCAAATAAATGTAACGAAACAAATTCTCCAATCCGGAAAAAAATATTTTCAGAATGCGACAGAATTTTGTCTATTGATTATCTTCGGCCAATCTTTTTTAAATGAAAATCGATCAAGCATATGGAAGTAAATAGTGCTGACTTATTGAAGTCATACCATTCCCTGCCCGAGTTACACAAGAATGTTTTCAATGTATTTGTGATTAAGTTTTCGGGTGTGGCAAAGTACGATGCTCTCAAATATCTTCAGGATAAAACCGGGAATAAAGCAACCCAGAAGGAATATCAAAGTGTGTTGAATGCTTTGGTTAATAAGCAATTGGTAACGTTGTCGGTAACCAGTTTTGATATTCCTTTTAGCCTGAAGGTTGAGCTTTTCCCTCAATTAATTAAAAGCACGAAAAACATCGATTTGCTGGCAAAAATTCAGAAAGAGCACAATCCATTTGGGCACATTCCGGTTACTGAATACATCCGCGATTTTCTTTTTGGGTATTATAACGGTGAAAGCAGATTCAGCAATGATGCCACGAACCGCTTAATATCTAAAGCCATAGAAGCCGCTCCCCTGATTTCGGAAATGTTGCTGTACCCTGAATATGATCAGGCTTTCCTGCGATCACCTGTACTACTGTATGAATTGTTGGATGCTATTCAAATAATGAATGTATTGCACTTTCAGGATTTTGCGCCTGTTACCAAATTCTTTGATCGAAATGCGACCTTCGAAGGATTGTTTGATCAGGTTAAAATTCAAAAAGCGGAGATGCTCTTTCTGCTTGGGAAGATTGACGAAGCTGACAAACTGATTAAAAATTCGCACAATACAAATTCACTGCTTCTTAAATCTGAGATTGAATTGTTCAGGGGAAATTTTAAATTATCGGCAGACTGTTACGAAAAAGCGCAAATTACCGACAGGGATGGAATGAAAATGCCAAAATTGGAGTTTAACCTCTACTATGAATTTCTTTACTGGCTAAATTTTGCATTAAATCCTAAAAGTGTAAACGAAAAGAAACTCGAAGTTGCGATAAATAAAAAATTGAGAAGCAAATTCAGCGAAGATCATTTTTTTCTTCCGCTACTATATTTCCTGAAAAACGATTTGGGGCAGGCCGAATCAAAATTCAAACAGATAAACACAACAAGCTGTTTTTCAACGACCGGGTTTAAATCAGTTTTTTACCTGATTTTAAGTTACATCATTAATGGGGAGTTAAGTGCGGGGCTTCAAATGGTAGCTCAAAATACAGCTTATAAACTGAGCCTTGCCCAACGCTGGCTGTTTCTTCGCGAGATCAATTTTATCATCGAAAAATCTGAATTTAGCATTGACACTTTTCCTGTGCCAAAGGAACTTGAAACCAAAAATTCGCCCTGCCTGATGAGCCGGTTAATTATTCCGGAGAAATGGGAACAATTACTCGAAGGACTGTTAACCCTGACCAAAGGCACTGGCGGGACACAAAAAAAAGATCAGGGAACTGGCCGTGTTTGTTATCTGGTGAATCTTGAAAAAGGTTTCATACAACCCACTTTGCAAACTATAAATGCCAAAGGGATCTGGAGTATGGGGCGAAATATTGCACTTAAAAAGTTTAAAGATCAGCAAGTTGATGGGTTGTCTGAACAGGATCGAAGAATTGCCACGGCTGTTACCTACCATAACGGTTATTACGGAAGTACCGAATACAATCTTGATTTTAACAAGGCGATTAATGAATTGTGTGGCCACCCATACTTGTTTTTATCTTCAAACCCTCTGGTTTCGGTCGAATTGATCAAGGCTCAACCTGAAATTAGTACAGAAATTGGCAAGTATGGAATTAAGCTGAAAACAAATATTACGAACACCGATCAACGTTCAGTTTTGGTGAAAGAGACCCAGACACGTTATAAATTAATCACGCTCAGCCCTCAGCAACATTCAATTATCCGGATGATTAACCAGGGAATTACGATCCCTGTAAAAGGAAAAGCCAAACTCATTGAAGCGGTTTCGAGCCTGAGTGGTTTGATGACTGTTCATTCTGATTTTGATGATGGAAGCGCTGAAATGAAATCAATTGAAGCCGATTCGCGCATCAGGATACAGATTGTACCGATGGGTGATGGTTTAAAAGTGCAGATGTTTGCCAAACCATTGGGCACTGAACCTCCTTACATAAAACCTGGCATGGGCGGAAAAGTG
>JAUYTA010001003.1 GCA_030695265.1 Bacteroidota bacterium | reverse complement strand
TGTTTTCAGGAAGCCAGATTCTTCGCAGCCGAAACCGCAGGTTGCAGCAGCGGCTGTGGTTCCTTTTCCGGCTTCCATTCCCACGAGCAGCACCAGCAAATCAACATTCATTTTGAGTGGACGTCCGGAAAGTGTGTCTTCAGACTTGATCAACAAGCTTTTGTCGATTTTTTCTGAAGCTTCCGACAATCTTCCCCGGATAAACTGTATATCGTATTTCTCCTGTGCTTCGCGGTACAGTTCTTCGAAGTGCTTGCCATACATGCGCAAATCCATGTAAAAGCAATAGATCTCGGCTTCAGGCAAGCGTTTTTTTAGCTCGATGGCCTGTTTTACACCAGTAATGCAGCATACTTTGGAGCAATAATGGTTGCCCGTTTTTTCATCGCGTGAGCCAACACAATGTACAAAAGCAATCCGTTTTGGATTATTTCCGGCTGCCACAGTCAGATCGCCTCCGGGAAGAAGCAATTGTTCCAGATCGGCCGAGGTAATTACATGGTCGTAAATTTTGTATCCATATTCTTCTTTCCGGCGGGCATCAAAAATTTCGTAACCGGTAGCAACTATCAATGCATCAGCTTCCAGATGCTGTTCACCTGAAGTTTTTATACTGAACTTGCCATTCTGACGATGGATGGTACTGACTTCGGTTTTGCTCAGGATTGAGAAGTCCTTTTCGCGGCATTTTTCCTGAAGGGCGCCTGTGATTTTTTCGGTGGGTGTGAAATCAGGAAAAAGGTACGACCAGTTGTTCAGTTTCCCGCCCAACTGTTCATTTTTTTCGATCACAGTTACCCAATGTCCTGCATCCGTCAGTGCACAGGCTGTTTCAATACCGGCAATTCCGCCTCCTATAATTACGATGTGTTTCACAAATTCAGTTTAAAGTTTCATGTTTCAAGTTCCAGGTTGGCCTTGAACTTGGTTATTGGTTATTCAATATTTTGCCTTGGATATTCGTTGTTCCAAATTTAAAGTTTCAAGTTTCAAGTTTCAGGTTTCAGGTTTCAAGTTTTGCGCTAATGAACGTCGACGGGTTTATTATTTGTTTCTTATTTCTCGTTCCTTATTTCTTATTCGATATTGGCCATTGGATATTGGACATTTTCTAATCTTCACATTTCCAAATCTCCACATCTCCAAATCTTCAACATCCGCATCCCACCATCGTCGGTTTTCCGATCAGTTTTCCATCTTTTC
>JAUYTA010001002.1 GCA_030695265.1 Bacteroidota bacterium | reverse complement strand
TGAAAATGGAGTAGTTTCTGAAAAGCTCAAACTTGAGTACTTGAAAACTAATGGTGCGATAAGTACACCGCAGTTTTTGGTTCAAGACATATTGAAAAGAACAATATCTAAAAACAAAATACAGGAGAACGGTCTTCACGGAATATTTCAGAAGAGAATTCTTGATTTTGCATGCGGTAGTGGTATTTTCCTAATTGAAATTTTCGATTACCTACAAAATATAATTACTGAATACTATAATCAATACCAACCTACTGATTTTTCTGAGCTATTTTTCAAAAATGGCAATAACACAACCTTAACCATAGAAGGCAAACGAAGATTAATATCCAATTGCATTTATGCTGTTGATATTGACCCCGAAGCAGTTGAAGTTGCAAGAATGTCATTATCCCTTAAAGTTATTGATAGCATTGATTTTCATGAAAACTATCAAGACATTGGAATTTATGGGAAACAAATTCTAAATAATGTAGGAAGCAATGTTAAATGCGGAAATACTCTTGTTTCCTATGATATTAGGGAAGAATATCCAGACATAAATACGAACGAAGTACAACTTTATAAGACAAATCCATTTGATTGGAATTCAGAAGCTGGGTTCTCTGAAATATTTACCGATAAAGGAGGATTCGATTTTATTGTCGGGAATCCACCCTATGTTGAAGTTAAAAACTATAACGTAGAATATCCTTTTATGCATCAGTACTTAAAGGAGAAATATGAAACTACCCAAAATGGCAAAGTTGACTTGTCTGTTGCATTTATAGAACGGGCTATTGGACTTTTAAATAATCAGGGGAAACTAGGTTTTATTATTCAGAAACGTTTCTTCAAAACAGAATACGGAAAGAAAATAAGAGAGTATATCACTTCCAATCAATTACTTTCACAAGTAATCGACTTTGAAACAACAGATTTATTCAAAGACAGAATTACATACATTGCTTCTCTGATTCTTGAAAAATCTCATCCCGAGATAGTTTCCTTTATAAAGATTTCAAATCAGGTTGAAGAAATACCTGCAAAACTTGAAAGTATTGAACCATTTGAAACGGATAGTTCCAGCTTTACGGTAATACCTTCAAATGCCTTTGATGTAAATCCATGGAATTTTAATGATGCTGAATTACTTAGTATCAAAACAAGGCTATTAAACAGACATGGGAAATTTGGCGATTTCGCAAAAGTAAAAGTTGGGATTCAGGTTTTGTGGGATAGAGCTTATCATTTGAAAGTAAAATCGTTTAATGATGACGGAACTATTTTATGTGACTCACATTTAGAGAATGATATTTTAATTGAAATAGCTGCTTGCAGACCTTTGTTGGTTAACGAACAGTTTTATCCCTTCTGCAAAGACACTACTACCACTTATGTAATTTTCCCTTATGATGTTTCAGAGGAATATAATGATTCTATTCGATTTTCTGATTTTTCTTCACGCTTTCCTTTGGCTGGTGCTTATTTGACAAGAAATAAAGACGAAATTATTGCAAATGTTGAAACTTGCGTAGGTAATGACTTGTGGCATCATTTTACACGTGTACAGAATCATAAAGCTATATATCCAAAGGTTTTAATCCCAATGACTGCGAATGACACATTTACCGCAGTTACTCAGAACCCGAATAATTATTGCGATAATGCAAACATGTTTTTCATTGATATTCCAATTAAAGATGAACCCAACTTGTACGCTGTGGCAAGTATCATAAACTCTACCTTATTTTCTGTTTGTGCAAGATCGATAGCAAATCCTCAGCAAAATGGATATTTTAAGTTCAACAAACAGTTTATTGAGCCGATTCCTTTTCCAAAAGTGAATTATGAAAACAACCCTGAGCTTATTCGGGAAATAGCAAGACTTGGAAAAGATATTGAGCGAATTCAGAATCAGTTTATTTCGGCAACACCTCGGCATAAAAATATTTTGCGCAATTCTCTGAATAGGCTTTGGATCAGACTTGATGCGAAGGTTTATGAACTGTATCAATTGCCTGCAGAGGAAGTTGAGTTTTTCACTAAAAGAGGACGAAATATTAACCGAATTGAAATAATTGAATTGCTATGATTCATAAGGAAATAATAACATATCTTAAGAACTATTCCGATGATCTTGCTTTGTCGAACAAGTTAATAGTCGGTGCCTTTTTAGAGTTCAGTAAAATATCAATTTTGCATAACAAGTTAATTCAGTCGTGCATTGAAGGAAATGACACCCAAAAAGTTTCAGAATTTACGAATTTGGTGAAGCTAAAGAATAGCAAGTATGATCTTGAAGACTTGACAGAATTATTTGAAATAACGATCCCCTCGAAAGATGTTGTTACAAATGGTGCCGTTTACACGCCGAACTACATTAAAAGCTATATAGTCGACAATGCAGTTAATTCAAACGGCAACAAAGGCATTCATTCCTTAACCATTGCAGACATTGCTTGTGGGACAGGAGCTTTCCTGCATTCGGCTGTTGAAAGAATAAAAGCGAAAACGACAAAAACTTATGCTGAAATATTCAGAGAGAATATTTTCGGGCTGGATATTTCTGATTATACCATTGAACGGGCTAAAATACTTCTAACGCTTCTTGCAGTTTCTAATGGTGAAGATATTCCAGCGTTTGAGTTCAATTTGTACGTTGGTAATGCATTAGATTTTGACTGGAAAAGTAATATTCCGGATTTCATAGGTTTTGATGCTGTTGTCGGCAATCCACCTTATGTTCGTGCAAAACATTTAAGTAAAGATTCTAAAAAATTGATGTCGAAATGGGAAGTTACCAAATCTGGTAATCCTGATTTGTATATTCCGTTTTTTGAGATTGGATTAGTAAACCTGAAAGAAACTGGTTTGCTAAGTTTTATCACGGTAAACACATTTAAGCGAAGTGTCAATGCCCGAAATCTTCGCGAATACTTCAAGCAAAATAAACTAGCAGTATCAATAATTGATTTTGGTAATCAGCAGATATTTGTGAACAAATCGACTTACACATGCATTGTCAGTATTTCGAAAAATAAGTCAGATTCGGTAAAGTATGTAAAAGCAAATTCAGATGCTATTAAAACCAACACAGTTAAACCATTTTCAGATGTTTCATACAAACTATTGAACACTAACAAAGGCTGGATTCTGAATAAAAGTCAGATACTTGAAAATATTGACAAGCTTGAAAATGCAGGAATAACTTTGGGAAACAAATATTCAATTAAAAATGGCTTAGCAACATTGAGTAATGACATTTTTATTTTTAAGCCTGTTGATGAGGATGATAAATATTTTTATCACCAAAATGGCAAACTTCATAAAATAGAAAAGGACATTTGTAGAGATATAATAAAACCAAACCGGTTAAAAACAGAAAACGAAATTCCTTTATTAACAGAAAAAATTATTTTCCCATATCATACAAACAATAATCAACTTGACCTTTTTAAAAGCGGTCATAATAAAATGATTGTATTTGAAGAATCGTATTTTCAAAATAAATATCCCAATGCTTATGCATACTTAAAGCTCAACCAAGAACAACTGTTCAACAGAGATAAAGGAAACCCCAAAAAATACAAATGGTTTGAATTCGGACGTTCGCAAGCAATTAATGATTATGGGAAAAAACTATTGTTTCCATACATGGCGAGCCAACCGTATTTCGTATATACGAATCAAGAAGATTTATTGCTATACGCTGGCTATGCTCTATTTTGCGATTCCGAAAGAGAATTGAAGATTGTAAAACGAATTCTTGAATCCAATGTTTTTTGGTATTACATAAAGCATACAAGTAAACCATATTCTGGTAATTTCTATGCATTGGCAAAAAACTACGTGAAGGATTTTAGCATTTGTAAACTGACAACTGATGAAGAAGAGTTTCTCTTATCGACGGATTCTTCTGTCGAAAGAAATGTATTTCTCCAAAACAAATATGGCGTATTGTATATTACATAAAATTAAACCACTTGGACAAGCATATTTTATTGGGGGTGATCAACATTAAATCCCTTCGGGATTTGTCGTTCAACATCCCCACCATTTTCGTGACCTCACGAAAATGGTAAAATTTATAAAAGAAGTAAGGGTAAAATCATAAAAACCAAAGAAGTAACATTTAGAGTATGTACAGTCTCTTAAAAAAAGAAATTACCAGTTTTTTTGGATCGCTCACAGGATATGTGGTGGTTTTCGTGTTCCTGCTGGCAACGAGTTTGTTTCTGTGGGTTTTTCCCGGAAATTACAATATCATGGAGGGCGGATATGCTTCGCTCGATGGTTTGTTTTCGCTGGCGCCGTGGGTTTACCTGTTTTTGGTTCCGGCGGTAACCATGCGTTTGTTTGCCGAAGAAAAACGTTTGGGAACCATGGAAGTACTTCTTACCCGGCCACTTTCGGTTTTCAGGATTGTTTTTGCCAAATACCTGGCTGGTTTGTTGCTGGTTACGATTTCGTTGTTGCCCACCTTGGTTTATTTTTTCTCGGTGTATTCGCTCGGAAATCCGGTTGGAAGTATTGATACCGGCGGAACATGGGGCGCTTTTATCGGTTTGTTTTTTCTGGCTGCCATTTATGTGGCGATCGGTTTGTTTGCATCAGCGCTCACCGACAACCAGATTTTCTCCTTTATCCTCGCCATGGGGCTTTCATTTCTGGCCTATCTCGGTTTCGATCTGGTTGGTTCAATGCAGCTTCCGTCAGCCATTCAGCAACTGATTACCGGTTTTGGGATCAACGAACATTATAATTCTATCAGTCGGGGAGTGGTCGATTCGCGCGATCTGGTTTATTTCCTTGCCACTATTTTGCTTTTTCTTTTCCTGACCAGCCGAATCATTCATTTTCACAAAATCAATTTCAGGAGAGAATTGAAACTGGGAGCTTTGGCGATTGTGGGCGTTATTTTCATTGGTTTTCTGTCGGCACAAATGTTCTTTCGCCTCGATTTGACGGCTGAAAAAAGATATTCAATCACCACTGTTTCGAAGAATCTGGTAAAAGAACTTGACAAACCGATCAATATTACACTTTATCTGGATGGCGAATTACCTGCAGGTTTCCGAAAACTTCAAAAGTCGGTTCAGGAAAAAGTTGCCGATTACAATGCTTATTCGTCGCAACTGATCAACCTTTCGGTGATCGATCCTTATGAAATTTCAGATGTGAAAAGACGCGATCAGCTTTTTGTTGATCTGGCCGGAAAGGGGCTTCAACCGACTGATATCAGGCAAAACACGAAACAGGGAACCGTTACCCGGCGCATTTTTCCGGGAGCGTTGATCGAATATGGCGACAAGCAAATGAGTGTCAACTTGCTTAAAAACAATCCGGCATTGCATTCAGAAGTGAACCTGAACAATTCGATCGAAAGTCTGGAATATGAGTTTACCGCGGCTTTTTCAGAATTGATGACTACTGAAAAACAAACAGTTGCTTTTCTGACTGGTCAGGGTGAATTGAATGAATACGAAACCCATGAGTTTGCGGAAGCATTGGCCGAAAAATATACCGTTTT
>JAUYTA010000986.1 GCA_030695265.1 Bacteroidota bacterium | reverse complement strand
AGTTAACAGTGATAAAATCAGAATGATTCCGACCACCCGGATATTAAGAACGATGGTGAGCGAAATCAGGATCATCAGCAGGTAATTGAACAAACCTACAGGCAAATCAGAGGTTTTGGCAAAATCTTCGTCGAATGCAATATACAGAATGGTCCGGTAAAAAAGGGTAAAAAACAAAATGATGATGATTGCCAGCGCCAGCATAAGCCAGATTTCACCGGTCGAAACGGTGAGGATACTGCCAAACAGATAACTCATCAGGTTGGGCGCATACCCTGGAGTGAGATAGACAAATATAATCCCGATGGCCATTCCGAGCGACCACCAGATAGCGATCGACGAGTCTTCGCGCACCTTTCCCTTGCTACTGAAAAGTTGAATACCCATTCCGGATAATATAGAAAATATGCCTGCTCCTACCAGCGGATTAATGCCAAGGTAATAGCCCATTCCGATACCGCCAAACGAAGCATGGGTGATTCCGCCACTGATAAATACAATGCGGCGCGAAACAATATAAGTACCCACAATTCCACACGAAATGGCAGCCAGCAGCGAAGCCAGAAATGCGTTTACAAAAAAATCGTATGAAAACAGTTCAATGATGATGTCCATGATGTTCGTGTTCGTCGTGTAATTTCAGTACAGTGTGCGGAATATCTCCGTGGGTGATAATTTGCAGCGGGCAGTTGTACGATGCCAGCTGTTCTTCGCTGATAATATTGCTCGGGTGATGGTGCAGGTTGCGGTTTACACAGGCGATGGTTTTTACGAAAAACGAAATTGTACCCACATCGTGCGAAATCAGCAAAATGGCCATCCGGTCGTTCAGCTCTTTCAATTTCAGGTACAATTCGCCTTCAAAATTGTTGTCAACATAGGTGCTTGGTTCGTCCAATACCAGTAACTCCGGCTCGTTCATCAGTGCGCGGCACAAAAATACACGTTGCATTTGTCCTCCTGAAAGTTCACCAATCGACTTATTCCGGAGATTAGAAATTCCCATTTCACGAAGCAACGATTCTGCCTTTTCCTTTTCCTGCCTGTTTTTCTGAAACGATGAAAACAAGGCCGTATCAGCTTTTCCCGATCTCACAACATCAAATACAGTAATCGGAAAACGCTTGTCGATCTGGTTCACCTGTGGCAAATAGCCAATATTTTTTTTGTTGATGAGCAGGTTTAACTCTCCTGAAATTGGCTTGATTAAACCAAGAATAGTTTTTATCAGTGTCGTTTTGCCGCCACCGTTTGGTCCGATCACACCGATAAAATCGTTGGAGAAAATATCGAGCGTAACATTTTCAAGCACCACCTGATTTTCATAACCAGCCGAAAGATTTTTTATTTCGAGCAGTTTCTTCATTTTTGAGCGGCTATTTTATCGGTAATATCCTGAAGTTGCTTTTCCCAGTCATAATCAAGAGGATCGATGATCATTACTTCTCCTCCAATCTCACGCGCAAGTTGCTGCGCATTCTCCACATCAAATTCCTTCTGAATAAAGATTACACGGATATTTCGTTCGCGCGCCAAATCAACGATGCCTTTCATGTGTTTTGGCGAAGGTTCTTTTCCATCGAGTTCGAGCGCGGTTTGTTGCAGCCCATACTGACGGGCATAATATCCAAGCGTTGGATGAAAAATAAGTATATTCCGGTTAGTAAGCGAAGCAAGTTTTTGCTCTATCAGCGTAGAAACAGAATTAATTTTTGCAATAAATTGCCCATAATTGGCTTCAAAAACAGCAGCATGTTGAGGAAAGCCTGCTTTTAAGGCATTAAAAGTATTTTGCGCAATGATTTTTGATTCTGCAGGAGCCAGCCAAATATGCGGGTCGTAAGCTTCGTGATGCGCATGTTCGTGATCGTGACCTTCTTCTTCACATTCGCTTCCGGCAATCGGATCAATTCCTGCAGAGCAATTCACAATGCTCAGTTCTTTATTGATATTTGCCAGTTTATCCTTCAAAGCATCTTCGAAAGTGAGCAGGCCAATCTGCAACCAAACTTTCGATTTGGCCATGTCCTTCATTTGCGAAGGCAGAATCGAATAATTGTGCGGACTCGAACCGGGCGGAACCAACACGTTCACCTGCAAAAGATCGCCGGCAATCTGATCGACAAAATATTTCTGCGGAAGAATACTTACCGTAACAAGTTCTTGATCAGCTTTTTGCTTCGGCTGACAAGCGATTAATACGACGAATAAAAAATAAAGGTAGTTTTTCATTGACTAAATAAAGTAATAATATGAAACGCTTAAACATTCAAAACCAAAGATAGTTTGATTTCCGGACATTCATAGTCAACAATTTTATGCATTCTGTTCAGAATCGTCAAGACCGGACTCCCTTCCCTTTCGGGGAAGGGTTGGGGATGGGGCCAGCTTTTTTCGGCGGTACAGGATCATATCCGTGTGTTCCCCAGGGGTGGCATTTCGAAATTCGCCGGGCACCCAACCAGATGCCTTTGAATGGGCCGTGTATTTTAATTGCATCAATGGCGTATTGCGAACAGGTTGGATCGTGCCTGCACGATGCTGGTGTAAATGGCGAAATGGCATATTTGTAGAAATACACAGGAAGCATCAGCAACCAGCCAAGCATTTTTAATATGAATTTTACAATTCGCTGCATGATAGATTATTAAACGATTTTATCAATTACCAACAATCAGTTTTTGATTCAATGACGCGGTTCCATTTATAATCTTTTCAGCCATTGACTGAACGGTCACCTTTTGAACCATTTCAGTATAATTATTGCGGATAATCATAAATTCATCGTGCATCGGACAAGGATTTGCGCAGCTACAGTTTTCGAAACCAAAGGCGCAACTGCTAAAAAACTTATTGCCGTCGATCGCCTTTATGATTTCAAAAACCGGAAGTTCTTTCTCTGGATTTTCAAAATAGAAACCTCCGCCACGTCCTTTCCCCGCGCGTATCAGCTTGAATCGCGTCATGGTTTGCAGTACTTTTGCAGTAAAATGCTCCGGAGAGCCTACTTCAATAGCGATGGTACGGTAACCCGGACGCGTTCCTTTCTGATTCATCATCCATATATAAACCATGGATCGTATTGCATATTCAGCTGCTTTAGAGAGCATAGAAGATTTTCAGGTTTTTGCCAAAATTACACATTAATGAGTTTGTTTTCAAGTTTGATAGCCTCAGGAAAGAGAATATTATTTTCCAGATGAATGTGACCTTAATGAGTGGGAAAAGTATCTACTCTTTTTTCTGCATGTGCTGAAGTAAATTCTCTGCGGCCTGATAAAATAGTCCTCAACTAGCCAGTTCATGATGGTTGGTTCCATGTACATCGGTAATCTAAATAATTAATAATCAGTACTTAAAAATTATTTTATATTTTAGTGGATATTTTAGTCCACGAATATATGCATTTTATATTTGAATTTATACATTTGCAAAAGAATTAAAGACATTATTATCCTCTAAACTAAAACGTATGGATACAAAAAGATTATGGATTGGATTTACGGTCGTGATGGTCGTATCGTTTGCCGTGTTGGGATATTTCGGACGTGAGATTTATCGAAAGGCTCCCCCCATTCCTGAAAGAGTGGTGACCACTTCAGGAAAGGTACTATTCACCAAGGAGGACATCCAGGATGGTCAGAATGTTTGGCAATCCATTGGTGGCCAGCAATTGGGAACCATTTGGGGGCATGGAGCCTATCAGGCACCCGACTGGTCGGCCGATTGGCTACACAAAGAAGCGGTGGCCATGTTAAACCACTTTGCCAATTTGGACTTCGGCACCGACTATGAGAAGCTGGATTTGGAGAAACAGGCCTCTTTAAAGGCCCGTTTGCAAGGCGAAATCCGCAAAAACACATACAATGTTGCCAATGGTGATTTGGTTGTTTCTGATCACCGGGCGGAGGCTATCGCGAAAGTTCAGCAGTTTTACACCGATCTTTTTCGTGATGCCCCTGATAAACATGATCTTAGGGAAGCTTACGGAATGCCTGCCAACACGGTAAAGGATGCCGAAAGAATGGCCAAAATGACAACATTTTTCTTTTGGGCATCCTGGGCAACCGTAACAAATCGTGTTGATTCCGACATCACCTACACCAATAACTGGCCAGCTGAAGAGTTGGTTGGCAACCGGCCAACGAGTGCACTGATCCTCTGGACAGGTTTCAGCGTAATTATTTTACTGGCTGGAATTGGCCTGCTGACTTGGTATTACGTAACTAACCGCCATGAGGAATTATCAGATACCATCCCGGCTACGAATCCTGTGATCGGGTTAAAAATATTTCCTTCGATGCATGCAACGCTCAAATATTTTTATGTGGTAATGCTCTTGTTCATCGTTCAGGTCGGATTGGGAGTCATTACAGTGCATTACGGCGTTGAGGGAACAGCCTTTTATGGCTTTAATCTGGCTGATTACCTGCCCTATTCCCTGTCCCGGACATGGCACGTTCAGATGGGGATTTTCTGGATTGCAACTTCTTGGCTGGCCACCGGATTATTTTTTGCTCCTGCCATCGGGGGAAAAGATCCTAAATTCCAGGTTTGGGGTGTCAACTTCCTGTTTGTTTCCCTTCTCATTATTGTGGGTGGATCGATGGCCGGTCAGTTTTTTGCCATCATGCAAAAACTGGGTTATACTACCAACTTCTGGTTTGGACATCAGGGATACGAATATGTTGACCTGGGCCGCTTCTGGCAAATTTTCCTCCTGATCGGGTTGTTCTTATGGTTGTTCCTGATGGTACGTGCAATTTTACCGGCTCTGAGAGGTCGTTCCGACAGCAAGGATTTGCTGGTATTGTTCCTGATCTCCTGTATTGCCATCGCCGGTTTTTACGGCGCCGGAATGATGTGGGGTCAACATACCAATCTGGCCATTGCCGAATACTGGCGCTGGTGGGTGGTGCATCTTTGGGTGGAAGGCTTCTTTGAAGTTTTTGCCACGGTGATCATCGCCTTTCTTTTTGTGCGTATGGAACTTATAAAAGTGAAATTCGCCACTACCACCGTGCTGTTTACCACCATCGTATTCCTGTTTGGCGGCATCCTTGGAACGTTCCATCACTTGTATTTTTCAGGAACGCC
>JAUYTA010000970.1 GCA_030695265.1 Bacteroidota bacterium | reverse complement strand
AGTTGAATTTTCATTGTAAATAATAGATTTACGGAGGTCAAAGTCAATAACCAAATTTGTTGTACCGTCAGAGGAAACCACAAAACTTTTATCGAGTTTAATTTCCGCTGAGGCTGAAGATGAAGCGTACAAATTGTGTTTAACGTTGGTTTTATCAATTACATAACAGCCAGGCGCATTTCCTGAAACATCTTTATCGTAATCAAGCACCAGCGATATATTACTGTAAGTATCTGCCTGAACATCACCAGCGAACAAAACCTCTGTTTCTCCTGAATGAAGATCTGAAATTTTGATCGTTTTTTTCTGAAAACCTTCAACGGAAACCCCATTGACTTTCACCCCGGCCACAGTAACAAAAATTGCCTGAATATTGGCATCGTCAGAAGGGGCATCAGTAATTTTTACTGATAGGTTACCGCTGGTTTGATCAGAATCGTCATCTGATTTCGAACATTGAATGGTGAACAGGGGAATAAGTATTACCAGGGCAAAAAGCATAATTTTCGTTTTCATAGTCGTAATTTTAATTGTTTATATAATAAAAGAGAGTCTGTTTGAATGATGATAAATTCAAATTGAAATTCAAACAGTCTCTGTACTCGGCAATAAAACTGTAATATGGGGTTTTGATTATTTCACTTCAATTACAGCGTATTTCGATATTCTCCAGAATTCCTGCGGATTATTTATTTGCAAATAAGCAATTTGTCCGTTTTCTTCAACCAGCGAATACGAATTATTTGGGTGTTCAGATCTTACTTTTGCTTTTTTTGCATTTAAAGCGATTGTTTTTGTTTCGCGTATGTCAAGTTCAGTAAAATGTGTTGGATCAAAATTTTCCTGAATCGCTTTACTTCCACCAAGTCCAAGAATGGCGCCTTCGCGGTTTAGTATGCCTTCTTCCTTCAATTCCTTGAAAGTTCCAAGTACAACATGAGCTGTATTGAGTTTATTCGTTTTTTCAACAATTACTTGTTGCTTGTAAGTGATCGTGTCTGTCTGATCTTTAATATTCAGATCCAGATTTTGAATTTTTGAATCCATCTCTGCCAGAGTGATGTTCTTGCTTTCAACGATACTTTTCAATTCAGCAATTTCGATGTTCTGGCTTTCGATGGTTGCAGCAAAACTTTTCAGCCTGGTTTCATAGGATTTTATGCTC
>JAUYTA010000968.1 GCA_030695265.1 Bacteroidota bacterium | reverse complement strand
CGAAGCCATCACTTTAATCTCCGGAATGCGGTAATCCTGCGTAATCAGCCGGATGTTGATTTCCTGAAATGTTTTCCCGATAGTTAGCGCCATTGTTTGGGTTTGATAACCAAGATATTGAAACAGTATTTCCCATTTCCCCTCCGGAAGTTTAAGTTCGTAATTACCATCAATATTTGAAGTGGTACCGGTTGACAACTGCGGAATATAAATATTCGCAAACGGAACAGCTTCGTTTTGCTCATTGGTAATACGCCCACGAATACCCTGCGAAAAAACCGGAACTATTGATGTAAAGAATAGAAAGGAGATAAGTAAAAATCTTAAATGCATGGGTGATTGGTTTTGAAATCTGATGAACAAAAATAACGGAATTTTATTCAGTTGAGTACATTCAAAAGTTAAAGAGGGTTAAGTTAAATTAAAATAGGAGAATTGGGGATAGTCTTATCGGAGGACAAGGGTTCATGAAGACGCCGCGATGCGATATCTAGAACAAGCCCAACGGGCTTGAATGTGAATAGCCATGTGGTGAAACCCCGCAGGTTTGTGAGGTGGGTTTTACAAAATTTCTCTGGAATAAAACAAAATGACAATTTATACAGGTCTGTTCAACCCCTTTTATAATGCGGCAGTTCCATCGGTACTTCAAACGAAATTTCAATCAGTCCTTTAAATTCGCCGTCTTCTATCCAGGGTGTCTGGTGAATCATTTTACGGATGCCATTTTTCTCGGTAGTATATGAATTTGAAACCACATAGACTCATAGTGCACAATAGAACTTCAAAAGAATTAGAAAAAATCCGAGCGCAAAATAAAACTATGTGTTCTATGTGCCTATGTGGTTCATTTATTTTTATTCCTTGTGGTGCTGGTAAAATTTGATCCAGTCAATTTCGAAGCAGTGCGGCAAATTACTGACAGGTTCATCAACTACAATGGACGCAGCGTTCAGGTGCATTTTAAATGATGGTATATTATGACTCACTGTCAGTATTTCGCGGCCGTTGATTGACCAAACCAACGAATGTGCCGACCATTCGAGCCTGAAAATATAGAATTCTCCATTTTTTAGTCCTGAAATACTCTCGCTCGCTTCATGAATACCGTCAGAGATTTTTGAAAGCATTCCGATTCGGTTTTTTGCACCCATTTCAACCAGATTTATTTGTGGCGAACTTTCTTCTCCCAATAAATAAACGGCATCAACCAAATTCCGGGATGATGTATATCTCACCTTGGCTTCCAGTATTCCGTATTTCCACCATTCTGCACCGGCAGTAGAAACGATGCCCGATGTGTAATCGAATTCCTGCTCAACAAATCCAAACGGAATCCGCCATTGCATCCCTTTTGCCTTTTCTTTGCATACTTCTATTTTTAGCGATTTACCTGCAAAAACATTTTTCCCATCGGTAAAGGCATGTAAATCTCCAATTTGTGAAAAATTCTGACCCAATGACTGACTGGCCCAATGTGATTTAGTCATCCATTTTTGAGTGTCAAGCTTAGATGATTCAAAACGATCCTCAAAAACCAAATTCCATTTCCTGAAAAAATCAAAAGCAGTGGAATGTTTATATTTCAGAAAATTAACTACTTGTGGCAATTTCTGTAATTCAGCAAATCGTTTTTCACTTGCTGCATCATCCGTCTTTTCCCATTTGTGCTTGTCTTCAAGGTACGCAACCCTTGTCATAAATTCCTTAGAACCGGTTATTTTCTGAAGTTCTTCAAAACGTTTACGCTCCGGTGAATCAATCATCAATTCGTAATTTATATAGGCCGATGATTTTCTGAATTTTTTAAAGAACACAATATCTTCCGAGTCATTAATCTTCTGAAATTCAGCATACAAGACATATTCTTCCGATTGTTTGTCCTTTTTCTTCAGGGCAACCAGCGAATGCTTGTCAACAGCAGCTTTTAACTCTCTGTATTTTTTCTTGATTTCAGAATTCAATATCGTCTCAAATCTTTTTAATTCATTCGATTTCAGCATTGAATAAAACCTTTTAAGGCGACTGTTTCTTTCCAGCTTTTTTAATTCCTTCAACTGGGCTTCTTCCACGCTGCCCTTGAGCATCAAATGCTGAAGTTCATTTTTTTTCTGCTTGAAAGTGGGCGAATTCACCAACAATGCAAGTTCATGATATTCCTTATGCTCACTTGATTTTTCAAACTGGCAGAAAAGTTGATAGTCAGCCAGCAGTAATTCGTGGGCAGCTTCTATTTTTGCGGTTGACTTAATTAATCCGAAGGTACTGGCAATAAACAGTTTAAATGACATAGTCAGTTTTTTTTGATCTGAAATTCGAGATTCTAAAAATAGCAAATAAAACAAACATCACGACTTTTTTCGATGTTTGGTTGAAAAACGGTATTTTCACAAGAAAATTATAATAGTTAGCAAATTATAAAAAGATGAAAAACTTCGGAAGATTTGTATTTACGCTGGTTTTAGCAATTTCAATAAACCTTGGATTCACTCAGAATTTTCTGGAAAATGAGCTAAATCAAAATAAGACTTACATTTTGTTGGCGCATCCAACGGTACAGAATATAGAAACCATTCATTTTATGCTGAATAATAACATACTGCATCTTTCGGATGTCGAATTTGTTGGTGTTTATTCCGCAGCCGAAAGTTACGATTACAGCAAATCCATCGCGCTGATCAAAAAACCTGAAATGAACCTGTTTCATTTACAGAAACTTGACGGGGAAGAAAGTCCTGCGAAAATTTACACACAGAATGAGTGGACCAAAACCTTTAAAAATTTGTTCGATCGTTCGGTGGGGATTTTCTTTTTTGGCGGTCCCGATATTCAGCCCGAACTTTACGGACAGAAAAACCTTTACTCGGTAGTTACCAATCCAAACCGGCATTTGTTTGAACTGAGTTTTCTGTTTCACCTGTTGGGCGGAAAACAAAATGCATCGTTTATTCCCTTTCTGAATGAAAAACCCGGCTATTTTGTAACCGGATTTTGCCTTGGTTTGCAAAGCATGAATGTTGCTTCCGGGGGAACGCTTACTCAGGATATTCCGGCACAGACCTATAAAAAGATGAATGCCGAAGAAACCCTGAAACTAAAAAAAGACCTGTTACACCGCAATTACTGGCAGGAAATTTCGCCCGATACAATGTTGATGGGTATTAATTTTCATCCCATTCAATACACCGCTCATCCTTTTTTCCTGAAAAAGGTAAAAGCCAATAAAAAAGTGAGTCCGGTTGTTCTTAGTAGTCACCATCAGTCGATTGAAGTGCTTGGCAAAGATCTGATTGTAACGGCCACTTCGATGGACCGTCAGGTTATTGAAGGCATTCAGCACCGCCTCTACCCGAATGTGTTTGCTGTTCAGTTTCATCCTGAAGTTCCGGCTCTATACAAAGAAGGCAAAAAGCTAAAATTTGCCCCTACTGATACCCCAAAATCATACTTCGAAATCATTTCAGAAGAAGGTCGTGAATTTCACCTGAAATACTGGCTGACCATTTCAAAGGCAATCAAGTCATCCATCAGATTGCAGAAAATGAAGTGAATTCGTATCAGATAAAGTTCTATTTTTGCAGCTTCA
>JAUYTA010000961.1 GCA_030695265.1 Bacteroidota bacterium | reverse complement strand
CGTTTTGGGTGTGTTACTTCGGTCTTCCGACTCCGGTCTCCGGTCATTAAATGCTGTTCAAAAAAATCAGTAGTAGAACTTCCAAATTATCTCGAAACCGTAACCCGAAATTTCTTTTCATTCCAGGCTTCAAACTTATTGGTTGTAAGAAAAGTAAGCTGTTTATTCTCCGCAGTTTTTATCCAGATTACCGAAGGATCAGTTGGGTCGGCTTTTACTTTAACGCCGCCAGTTACTGAAATCTGAACAAGCGAACCATTTTTGACTTCATAATAGAAAGGTTTCAGCGCAGCATTTTCAGAAATGGTAAGCTGGCTGGGTGGTAATACAATTTCAGGAGCAGTTTCTTCATATATAAAGCGTGCACCATGGTTGGTAATCGTATCCATCCATTGATTCAGGGTTTTATAGTTGTCAAGTTCCGGCTCATGCCCAAGTCCATCGAGCGTAACCAATTTGTTCCGGTGCCCGAGAATTGTCAGCCGGTCGTGAATCAATTTCGAACCATACATTTTATCAACCATCAACCGGTTTAACATCATTGCATTACGGAACGGATAATCAGTCTCGTAAGGCACAATTTCGTCGGCAGTACCATGTATCGACAGAACTGAGATTTCCTCATCCTTGTCGATAATATTCAAATCAGCAACAGCCCCCCATAAATTGACAACGGCCTTTATTTTAAATTTTTCGGCGTATTTATTTCCTGATTCTTCAATCATTGTCACCCGCCCTTCCTTAGTGGCTTGCCCAATGCGCTCTGGCCGTTCGTCATTGTCCATAAATGCTACATTGAGTGAAGCCACCCCACCGGCGCTGGTTCCGCCAACATACACCTGATTTGGGTCAATTCCCAATCCTTTTGCGTTGTGCGAAAGATACCGAAGTGCGGCATGTGCATCCTGAACGGCTCGGTAAGCGCTCAACTCTATATCGCTTGAAAGTAATTTAAATCCCAGCCGGTAATCAATAGAAGCCACAACATAGCCCCGTTTGGCAAATGAAGTAGCCAATGCCTGTTCTGCAGCCGACTCCTTGCTGCCAATGTAAAAAGCGCCACCATGAATAAGCATTACCAATGGCCGGTTTTTAAAAATGTCGGTTTTTGGATAATAGATGTCAAGTTTCAAATCAAGCATCTCAGGATCGTTGAACGCCTTGACCAATCCTTTGCTTAAAGTGGTGATGTACGGATCGTTTGAATATGGCGACCGTGTCCAGTAACCTTTGGCTCTTCCGTAAATTAAATCACTCTTAACTTCAACTCCCGAAAATATTTCCTCCTTGTAACGTTCAGTGGGTTTTACAACTAATTCCGGCCGACGAATAAAATTCAGGCTAGCCTTTTGCCGAAAGAAAAAGAACCGTTTTTTCTTGTTCAGGAGGGAAAGTGTTCCTGAAAAATTATCAGAATTAATATGGGGTGATTTCATGATTCCGAGGTATAAATCGGATTGAAAAATCAGCCGAGAACCGGTTTTTCCCAGTGAAAAGGAATGCCTTTCTTCAACGGCCCTGTTACGGTTGAGCACGTAAAAGCCTTTTACTTTTTCTGAATTGGTCTCTTCAACTACCAGAATTATCTGATCGTCTCCAATTTTACCATCGTAAACACCTTTTTCAGGAGAAATATTGCCGTTTACTGTTTGGGAGATCAGCAATATGGCTAACTGTAATATCAAGTAAAAACGCATAACTTAGTGATTCGTTAATTCAACTTTTGGTTTTGAAATATGGGGCTTGAAATATTATTGTTCTGAATTTGAAGGCAAGTTAACTAATTTAACCATTATTTTTTATCAGATTTGCAGTCATAACCCAATTAACTAAAACGACAAAACATGAAAAAAATTACTTCAGCAATTTGCCTTCTCCTGATCATTGTATTTTCAGGAATTGCACAAGAGAAAAAAATCAACGTACTTGTATTTTCCAAAACTTCCGGCTTTCGTCACACCTCCATTTCTTCAGGATTAAAAATGATGAGCGATCTGGCTCAGGAACGAAAATGGGTGCTGACTGCCACTGAAAATGCAGATTTGTTTACACCGGAATTTCTGAAAACTTTTGATGTGGTGGTATTTCTAAATCCTACGTTGGATGTGTTTAACGATCAGCAGCAAAAAGATTTTGAAGCTTTT
>JAUYTA010000957.1 GCA_030695265.1 Bacteroidota bacterium | reverse complement strand
CAAAAACCGGAGCTTCTGTCTGTTCTGTTTTGATCTTTGGAATGTCATTAATCTTTTCAACTTCCGAAATAGTTGGCTGGTATGCTTTTACCACCTCTACCTCCTGTTTAATCTTTGTAGTCTCTTGTTGTGCCATTGTGTTCAATGAACCGAATGTCGCCGACACGATCAACAGCGTTATAATGAATGTCTTCCTGATCTTCATGAGATTGGTCTTTTTATATCGTTTTTGTTTCCTGATAATACTATTTATTTCCTTTGATATTTATTTCAAGTGGCTTCGGCTCGTTTTTGGTTTGCCGCGCTTCGTTGGCTTCAATCATCTGCAATTTCTGGCGGGTTGTTTCCATGATCCCATCATTTGGTTCAGGATAATTTTCCTCGATGCTTTTCAGTGTATGTTTTGCCTGAAATTCATCCCCGTTTTTCAAATAAATATCCGACAGCAATATGAAGCTTTTGGCCAGCCAGAACTGATGGGGCGAATTCTTGTCAATGAAGTCGAGTATCTCTTTTTCAGCTTCTTTCAGTTGTTGTTTCCCGTACAGAATATCTGCAACTAAAAATTTTGCTTCGGCGCCTTCCGCTGAATTGGTATCGCCGGAAAGTCTGGTCAAAATCGGCAGTGCTTTGTCTTTTTCGCCGGTTCTGTAATATGATACTGCCAGCATGTAGTTTGTTTCCCGTTTCAGAATATCCGAAACTTTTTCGGTTACCAGAACACGATTGGCCGCTTCGATACAAGCCGCATAATTTGCCAGTCGGAACTGACTGCGCATTATCCCGGTTTGAGCGCTTTGCAGGTTATTTCCGGAACCTGATAAACTGGCAAGTCTTTCAAAATGAGCGAGCGCCTGTTTGTAATTTCCGGCGTTGTATTGCAAGCCGCCTGCTTTTAACAAAGCCGTTCCGGTAAAACCGTTTCCGGGCTGGGCAATTACATATTCATATTCCTGCAATGCTTTCGTAACCTCTCCTTCATTGTACAAAATCTCCCCCAGATAGAAATGCGAATTCAACGCAAAACTGCCTCTTGGAAACTGATTGAGATATCGTTCGAACTGCTGACGCGCTTTTGCATCGCGGGCCATGTATAACTTTTCGGCAGCACGGTAGGTAAGCGAATCCTGTTCGCTTACTGAGACCTGAACTCCGTTTCCTAACTTTCCGGTATAAGCAAAGTAAGCATCCACATCGTTTAATTCAATGTAATTGTTTTTAATTCCGGTAAGTGCAGCCTGTGTTTCGGGACTGTTGGGCGAGCGGTCGATTACTTGTTTGTAATATCCTATTGAAGTATTGTACTCGTTCAAATTGTAATAAACCAGGCCAAGCTGAACCAACGCCCTGTTCAGGAAAGTGCTTTGCGGAAATTTACTGATCAGGTCCTTGTAATATCCAATGGCTGGCTGCGGTTGATTTGCCCGCTCATAAGTACGGCCCAGTTCGTACAAAGCATCATCGTGATAAGACGATTTTGGATTATTCTGGACAAGTGCTTGCAATGACGATATTTTTGCCTGGTTATCGCGCTGCAAACCAAGGCAAATAGCCTTCTGGAAAAGCGCATAATCGGCATCATACAAATTCATCCGGGCCGATTTATCGTAATTGGCTA
>JAUYTA010000951.1 GCA_030695265.1 Bacteroidota bacterium | reverse complement strand
GAAAGTATTTTGCAGGTTCAGGAATAAAAGCCGTGATTGCAGGTGACGAAAATAGTCCGCTCACCAAATCGATTCTGGACGCGGCTAAATTCTGCGGAATAAAAATCATCGGTTTACAGCATGGAACCATGCACGATTTGCACCCGGCATATCTTTTTACGCCAAATGATAGCCGTAATCATGTTATGCCCGACCTGACCCTGACCTGGGGGAAATACTGGGAAGAATTTCTGATTGAAAAGGGAAATTACCCGAAAGATTCGGTGATTTCAGTTGGACAAATCCGTACCGATATTATTCCGGTTTTGATGAAAGCTGAAAACCGGAAAAAGGCAAATCCGACCGAACTAATCCTTTTTGCCTCGCAGCCACAGCGCGATCCGGAGTTGAGGTATCAGGCAGCTTTCGATGTATTTAAGGCTGCCGGAAAATTACCAAACACTCAGCTGATTGTAAAACTTCATCCCCGTGAATTTGCCGATTCGGGCTATTATTCGGCCATTGCCGCCGAAGCCGGTTGTAAAAACTATAAAATTGATAAAACCTCCGATTTATATCAGCTGATTGCTTCCTGCGATGTATTGATTACCTGCTTTTCAACCGTTGGTACTGAAACCATTTATTTCTATAAGCCGCTGGTAATTTTGGATCATCTGAAACAGGACATTCAGGGGTATGCTGCCGAAGGTGTCGCTTTTCAGGCCACCAATGCCGAAACCCTGGCGAGTATTCTCTCCGCAATTTTCAGGGGAGTATTGAGGGTTGACCGTGCAAAATACGATTCGTTTATTCAGAAATACGCTTACCGGATTGACGGCAAAGTTGCCGAAAGGTGCATTGATGCAATTACCAGGGCTGAATTATAAGTCTTCGCGACCTCCAAAAAAAAAAGAAAAGGGGAAACTTCAAAATATCTGTTGTTTCCCCTTTTTCTCATCTATTTATTTTTAAACCACATAGGCACATAGGAAACATAGTTATTATTTTCCCTATGTGAACTATGTGTCTATGTGGTTATTCTTCATCTGTTTATAATTTGTCTTTTAATTGCCACATGCCCGCCTGACAAGCCTTTTGGCGGACAGGGAACTCGCCATCCGCCAGCTGGCGGATTCTCCTGTGTCCAAATTAATTAGGATGGCTCGTTTCAGGAATTTGAAATTGTGCGTTAAATAACTTCAGGCAAAAGATATGGAGCCCGGTATTCGCGCGAAAGCATGTTGTTGGCATCGTCAATATCACTGCCAATAAAGCGTTCTGCTATCGGATCAAAAGCAAGTTGTTTGCCCAGACGATAGGAAATATTGCCGAGGTGTGCCAAAGATGAAGACAAATGTCCCGATTGTACCGGCCCGTTCTGAATACTCATATCGCGGGCACGGATGGCATCGAACCAGTTCTGGAAATGCAGGGTTAATTCCCCTTTTTCTGACCGACTTGGACCTTTTTCGCGTTTTTCGCCAAGGTAGGTTTCATACGTACCGTAACCTTTAACCACCATGTATCCTTTGTCACCATAAAAAATGTTGCCAACTCCGGCGCCATCTTCAAGGTTGGTGCACCAGTTGCGCACTTCAAACTGAATTATTTTCTTTTCTTTTGGATAATGATAAATCGATGTCTGTATTTCAGGAACTTCCTTGCAATCGTCCCACAGGAACTTGCCCCCCATGGATGTAATTCTTTCAGGTAAACTATTCACGCCCAAACCCCACATACAAAGGTCGGTTTCGTGAATTCCCTGGTTTCCTACATCGCCGTTGCCATAATTCCAGTGCCAGTGCCAGTTGTAATGTACAAGGTTTTTGCTGAACGGGCGCATTGGGGCAGGACCGCACCACAAATCGTAATCCAGCCCGGCGGGAATCTTCGAAATGCCCTGATCGCCAATATCCGGACGCCAGCGATAAACCAGTCCGCGCGACATGTAAACCCGGCCAATCAAACCATCTTCGAGATGTTTAACGGCTTCGCGTATGGCCACCGAGCTGCGTAACTGAACACCATGCTGCACAATCCGGTTGTATTTATAGGCAGCTTCAATCATTTTCTGGCCTTCGTAAATGTTGTGTGTCGCCGGTTTTTCAATGTAAACGTCTTTCCCGGCCTGACAAGCCCAGATCGATTGCAGTGCATGCCAGTGGTTCGGGGTTGCAAGGGTCACGGCATCAATGGTTTTATCATCGTAAGTTCTGCGGAAATCCTGCTCAATGGCCACTTTCTTACCATACTTTTTCTCGAATTCGCCGGCCCGTTCCCTTAGAAGGTTCATATCCGGGTCGCACAATACGGCCACTTCAACATTCGATTTTTCCTGAAGTCCCATGACCTCTTCGATGTGAGATTTACCCCTGCCGTTAATACCGAGTACTGCTACACGGATGCGGTCGTTGGCTCCTTTTACACTGGTCGGAATAATCTCAGGTTTTTTCACCTGGGCAGTTACTGCTGACGGCGCAACGGCTGCAATCAACGCTCCGGTGGCCGCAGTCCTTAGAAATGTTCTTCTTGAATTTTTTTCTTCCTTTTC